>NZ_JBFANH010000002.1:213309-454680 GCF_040674755.1 Nocardia sp. NPDC049737
AGGTGGAGTCGTGAGCGAGTGCAGCGAGCGAACCATCAACACAGCGACCGGAGGTCGAACGGCGGAGCCGAGCGCTAGCGAGGTGGAGTCGTGAGCGAGTGCAGCGAGCGAACCATCAACACAGCGACCGGAGGTCGAACGGCGGAGCCGAGCGCTAGCGAGGTGGAGTCGTGAGACATCTGCTGACGGTGACCGATCTCGATCATGCCACCGCCACCGAGCTGCTCGACGAGGCCGAACGCTTCGAACAGGCGCTGCTGGGCCGCGAGGTGAAGAAGCTGCCGACGCTGCGCGGGCGCACCGTGATGACGGTGTTCTACGAGAACTCGACTCGCACCCGGGTCTCGTTCGAGGTCGCGGGCAAGTGGATGAGCGCCGATGTGATCAATGTCAGCGCGAGCAGCTCCTCGGTCTCCAAGGGCGAATCACTGCGCGATACCGCGCTGACTTTGCACGCGGCGGGAGCCGATGCACTCATCGTCCGGCATCCGGCCTCCGGCGCCGCGCATCAGATCGCGCGCTGGATGGATGGCTGGGCGGTTTCCGAGGGGCGGCAGGGTCCGGCCATCATCAATGCCGGTGACGGCACCCACCAGCATCCGACGCAGGCGCTGCTGGACGCGCTGACCCTGCGTCAGCGTCTCGGCGATATCGAGGGCAAGCGGATCGTCATCGTCGGCGATATCCTGCACAGCCGGGTCGCGCGCTCGAATGTCTTCTTGCTCGATACTCTTGGTGCCGAGGTGGTGCTGGTCGCGCCGCGCACGCTGCTACCGGTCGGCGCGGACCTGTGGCCCGCCCGGATCTCGGCTTCGCTGGACGCCGAATTGCCCGGCGCCGATGCGGTGCTCATGCTGCGGGTGCAGCAGGAGCGGATGAACGGCGGCTTCTTCCCGTCGGCCCGCGAATATTCGGTCAACTACGGACTTTCCGAGCGCAGGCTCGCGCTGTTGGACGAGAACGCGGTCGTCCTGCATCCGGGTCCGATGCTGCGCGGCATGGAAATCGCCTCGCCCGTGGCGGATTCCGCGCAGGCGGCGATTCTGCAACAGGTGACGAACGGAGTGCATATGCGGATGGCCGTGCTGTTCCGGCTGCTGGTCGGTACCCAGGAGGCTGTCGCATGAGTCTGCTGCTCGAGGGTGTCCGGCCGTACGGCGAGGGCGAGCCGGTCGACGTACTCGTGCGCGATGGTGTAATCGCCGCCATCGGAACCGATCTCGGCATTATCGACGCCGAGGTCATCGACGCGCGGGGCCAGATCCTGCTGCCCGGCTTCGTCGATCTGCACACCCATCTGCGCGAACCCGGCCGCGAGGACACCGAAACCATCGAAACCGGTTCCGCCGCGGCGGCGCTCGGCGGTTACACCGCGGTCTTCGCCATGGCCAATACCAACCCGGTCGCCGATTCGGTGGTTGTCACCGATCACGTGTGGCGGCGCGGCCAAGAGGTCGGCCTGGTCGATGTGTATCCGGTAGGTGCGGTCACGGTCGGCTTGGAGGGTAAGCAACTTGCCGAAATGGGTACCATGGCGGCCGGCGTCGGTGCGGTGCGCATGTTCTCCGATGACGGCCACTGCGTCTACGACCCGCTGCTCATGCGCCGCGCACTGGAGTACTCGAACTCCCTCGGCGTCTTGATCGCTCAGCATGCCGAGGAACCGCGCCTCACCAAAGGCGCTGTCGCGCACGAAGGTCCCGCTGCCGCCCGCCTCGGTCTGGCAGGTTGGCCGCGCGCCGCGGAGGAGTCGATCGTGGCTCGCGACGCATTGCTGGCCCGCGACGCGGGTGCCCGCGTCCATATCTGCCACGCCTCCACGGCGGGTACCGTCGAATTGGTTAAATGGGCCAAGGCGCAGGGCATTTCGATCACCGCCGAGGTCACCCCGCACCATCTGCTGCTCGACGACTCACGCCTGGAGACCTACGACGCGGTCAACAAGGTGAACCCGCCGCTGCGTGAGGTCTCCGACACCATCGTGCTGCGGCGGGCACTCGCCGAGGGCATCCTCGACTGCGTCGCCACCGATCATGCCCCGCACGCCGAACAGGACAAGTGCTGCGAATTCGCTGCCGCCCGCCCTGGCATGCTCGGGTTGGAGACCGCGCTGTCGATCATCGTGCAGACCATGGTCGAACCCGGCCTGCTGGACTGGCGCGGTGTCGCCCGGGTGATGAGCGAGCGTCCAGCCGAAATCGTCGGACTAGACGGCCATGGCCGCCCGATCGAGGTCGGCGAACCCGCCAACCTCACGCTGGTCGATCCGGATACGACCTGGACCGTGCGGGCCGCCGAACTCGCCAGCATTTCGAACAACACGCCGTTCGAGGACATGACGTTTCCGGCTCGAGTGACGACGACGTTGCTCCGAGGCCGGGTAACTGCCCGTGAGGGCAAGGCGGTCGGAGGTTCGTAAATGAGAACGCTGTTGGTGGTCGGGTTGATCGCACTGTTCGTTCTGTGCGTCTGGCTGATGTACCGGGGCTGGCTGAACCGAGCCGCGCGCCAGGCGGCGCGCATCGGCGAACTACCGCACGTGCCGGGTGATCTCGGCGCCCAGGTGCTCGAGCCGACCTCCGGGATGTATCTCGGCAGCACCATCGCGCCGAGCTGGCAGGACCGGATCGCGGTGGGGGACTTGGGCTTCCGGGCCACAGCGGAACTCACGCGGTTCGAACGGGGGATTCTGCTCGAGCGCGACGGTGCGACGGTGATCTGGATTCCGCAGGAATCCATTACGGCCGTGCGGGCCGAACGTGGCCATGCGGGCAAGGTGATGACGGAAGATGGTGTGCTGGTAATTCGCTGGAAGCTGCCGACCGGAACCGAGATTGATACCGGTTTCCGAGGTGACGACAAGACGGTGTACCCGGCGTGGGCCAGGGCGATGACGGGAGACGACGAATGAATGCAGGATCGCGAAGCGATTCGATGGGAGGCGGTGGTCGGGTGACCGGTGGGCCAGATCAGGCAGCGTTGGTGCTGGAGGACGGCCGGGTGTTCCGCGGCACGGCCTTCGGCGCGGTTGGCGAAACACTCGGTGAGGCGGTGTTCTGCACCGCGATGACCGGGTACCAGGAGACCCTCACCGACCCCAGCTACCACCGCCAGATCGTGGTGGCCACGGCCCCGCAGATCGGCAATACCGGCTGGAACGACGAGGACGACGAATCCGGCAAGATCTGGGTCGCCGGATACGCGGTCCGCGACGCCTCGCGCGTCGCGTCGAACTGGCGCTCCACCGGCACCCTGCAGGACCAACTGGACCGCCAGCAGATCGTCGGCATCGCGGGTATCGACACCCGCGCGCTGGTGCGCCACCTGCGCACCCGCGGTTCGATGAAGGCGGGCATCTTCTCCGGTTCGGCGCTCGCCGACGCCGACGAACTGCTGGCCCGGGTGAATGGACAGCCATCGATGCTCGGCGCGGATCTGGCCGAAGAGGTCAGCACCGACGCGCTGTACACGATCGAACCGCACGGCGACCCGCGCTTCACTGTTGTCGCGGTCGACCTCGGCATCAAGACCAACACCCCGCGCATGTTCGCCCAGCGCGGCATGCGGGTGCATGTGGTGCCCTCGACCGTCTCGCTGGACCAGATCCTGGACCTGAAGCCCGACGGCGTCTTCCTGTCCAACGGTCCCGGCGACCCGGCCACCCAGGACGGCGCGGTCGCCATCACCCAGGGTGTGCTGGAGAAGGGGCTGCCGCTGTTCGGTATCTGCTTCGGCAACCAGATCCTCGGCCGCGCCTTCGGCCGCAAGACCTACAAGATGAAGTTCGGCCACCGCGGCATCAATGTCCCGGTCGTCGAACACGACACCGGCCGGATCTCGATCACCGCGCAGAACCACGGCTTCGCACTGGAGGGCGAACAGGGCGAACAGTTCGACACCCCGTTCGGCAAGGCCGAGGTCAGCCACGTGTGCGCCAATGACGGCACCGTCGAGGGCGTGCGCCTGGTCGACGGCCGCGCATTCTCGGTGCAGTACCACCCGGAGGCCGCCGCCGGACCCCACGACGCCGCCTATCTCTTCGACCGTTTCGCCGGTCTCATGGAAGGAGCCTGATGCCTCGCCGCGAGGATCTGAAGCACATCCTGGTGATCGGCTCCGGCCCGATCGTCATCGGCCAGGCGTGCGAATTCGACTACTCCGGCACCCAGGCGTGCCGGGTGCTGCGGGCCGAAGGCCTGCGGGTATCGCTGGTGAACTCCAACCCGGCGACCATCATGACCGATCCGGAATTCGCCGATTCCACCTATGTGGAGCCGATTACCCCGGAATTCGTCGAGAAGGTCATCGAAAAGGAACGCCCCGACGCCATTCTGGCCACCCTCGGCGGGCAGACCGCGCTGAATACCGCGGTCGCCCTGCATGAGCGCGGTGTGCTGCAGAAATACAACGTCGAGCTGATCGGCGCCGATTTCGAGGCCATCCAGCGTGGTGAGGATCGGCAGAAATTCAAGGACATCGTCGCCAAGGTCGGCGGCGAGAGCGCTCGCTCGCGGGTCTGCCACACCATGGACGAGGTCCGCGAAACCGTTGCGGACCTGGGCTTTCCGGTGGTTGTGCGGCCGTCGTTCACCATGGGCGGGCTCGGCTCGGGCATGGCCTACAACGACGAGGACCTGGATCGGATCGCGGGCGGTGGTCTGGCCGCCTCGCCGACGGCCAATGTGCTCATCGAGGAATCCATCCTGGGTTGGAAGGAATACGAACTCGAGCTGATGCGCGACGGCCGCGACAATGTCGTGGTCGTCTGCTCGATCGAGAATGTGGACCCGATGGGTGTGCACACCGGCGATTCGGTCACCGTCGCACCCGCCATGACCCTCACCGACCGCGAATACCAGCGGCTGCGCGACCTGGGCATCGACATTCTGCGCGAGGTCGGCGTGGATACCGGTGGCTGCAATATCCAGTTCGCGGTGAACCCGCGCGACGGCCGCCTGATCGTCATCGAGATGAACCCGCGCGTCTCGCGCTCGTCCGCATTGGCTTCCAAGGCGACGGGTTTCCCGATCGCCAAGATCGCGGCCAAGTTGGCCATCGGCTACACCCTGGACGAGATCGTCAACGACATCACCAAGGAAACCCCGGCTTGTTTCGAGCCGACCCTGGACTATGTGGTCGTCAAGGCCCCCCGCTTCGCCTTCGAGAAGTTCCCGGGCGCCGACGCCACATTGACCACCACCATGAAGTCGGTCGGCGAGGCGATGTCGCTGGGCCGCAACTTCGCCGAGGCGCTCGGCAAGGTGCTGCGCTCCCTGGAAACCAAGGCCGCTGGCTTCTGGACCCAGGACGATGGCAATTGGACCGATACCGAGGCCATCCTCGAAGATCTGCGCACTCCGACCGAGGGGCGCATCTACCAGGTCGAACGGGCGCTGCGCCTGGGCGCGAGCATCGAGGACGTCGCCGCGGCCTCCGGCATCGACCCCTGGTTCGTCGCCGAGGTGGCCGGGCTGGTCGAGCTGCGCCGGGAGCTCATCGACGCGCCCGTACTGGACGAGCCGCTGCTGCGCGGCGCCAAGCACTATGGCCTCTCCGACCGCCAGATCGCCGCGCTGCGACCGGAATTGGCGGGTGAGACCGGCGTGCGCGCACTGCGGCACCGGCTCGGTATCCGTCCGGTCTTCAAGACCGTCGACACCTGCGCCGCGGAGTTCGAGGCCAAAACCCCGTATCACTACTCGACCTACGAGCTTGACCCCGCGGCCGAGTCGGAGGTCTCGCCGCAGCGTGAACGGGACAAGGTGATCATCCTGGGTTCCGGTCCGAACCGGATCGGTCAGGGTATCGAGTTCGACTACTCGTGTGTCCATGCGGCGCAGACGCTTTCGCAGGCCGGATACGAGACCGTCATGGTCAACTGCAACCCGGAGACCGTCTCCACCGACTACGACACCGCCGACCGGCTCTACTTCGAGCCGCTGACCTTCGAGGATGTGCTCGAGGTCTACCACGCCGAAACCGAATCGGGCACCGTCGCCGGTGTGATCGTGCAGCTCGGCGGCCAGACCCCGCTGGGTCTGGCGCAGCGCCTCACCGATGCCGGTGTGCCGGTGGTCGGCACCAGCGCCGCCGCCATCGACCTGGCCGAGGATCGCGGTGAATTCGGTGACGTGCTGGTCGCCGCGGGCCTGCCCGCGCCGAAGTACGGCACCGCGACCACCTTCGCGCAGGCCAAGAAGATCGCCGCCGGCATCGGCTACCCGGTGCTGGTGCGCCCGTCCTATGTCCTCGGCGGACGCGGTATGGAGATCGTCTATGACGAGGCCTCGCTAGAGGGCTATATCTCCCGTGCCACCGAACTCAGCCCGGAACATCCGGTGCTGGTCGACCGCTTCCTGGAAGACGCCATCGAGATCGACGTCGACGCGCTCTGCGACGGTGACGAGGTCTACCTCGGCGGTGTGATGGAGCACATCGAAGAGGCGGGCATCCACTCCGGCGACTCCGCCTGCGCACTGCCGCCGATCACCTTGGGCCGTAGCGATATCGAGGCGGTGCGCCGCTCGACCATCGCGCTGGCCAAGGGCATCGGCGTCAAGGGCCTGCTCAATGTGCAGTACGCGCTCAAGGACGACGTGCTCTACGTGCTCGAGGCGAATCCGCGCGCGAGCCGGACGGTTCCGTTCGTCTCCAAGGCGACCGCGGTGCCGCTGGCCAAGGCAGCGGCACGGATCACCATGGGCGCCACCATCGCCGAACTGCGCAAGGAAGGGCTGCTGCCCGCTGAGGGCGACGGCGGCCATGTGCCGCTCGACGCACCTGTCGCGGTGAAGGAAGCGGTGCTGCCGTTCCACCGGTTCCGCAAGGCCGACGGCAGCGGCGTGGATTCGCTGCTCTCGCCGGAGATGAAGTCCACCGGTGAGGTCATGGGCATCGACGCCGACTTCGGCACCGCCTTCGCCAAGAGCCAGGCCGCGGCCTACGGATCGTTGCCGACCGAGGGCGCCGTCTTCGTCTCGATCGCCAACCGTGACAAGCGCGCCATGGTGTTCCCGGTCAAGCGCCTCAACGACCTCGGCTTCCGCATCCTGGCCACCGAGGGCACCGCGGAAATGCTGCGCCGCAACGGAATTCCGTGCGAACAGGTACGCAAGCATTCCGAGCAGGGCCCGGCCGATCGGCCGACCATCGTGGAGCAGATCCGCGACGGCGAGGTAGACATGGTGTTCAACACCCCCTACGGCAACTCCGGGCCGCGCGTGGACGGCTACGAGATCCGCACGGCGGCCGTCGGTGTGAACATTCCGTGCATCACCACGGTGCAGGGTGCGGCCGCGGCCGTTCAGGGCATCGAGGCGAGCATCAACGGCGGCATCGGGGTGCGCTCGCTGCAGGAACTGCATTCGGTGCTGCGTGGCTGACCAAGGAGACGCAGCGATGAAGACCTTCGGTGCCCGACTGCAGCACGCCATGCGGCATTTCGGGCCACTGTGCGTCGGCATCGATCCGCATCCCGGCCTGCTCGAATCGTGGGGCCTGACCGACGATGTCGATGGTGTCGAGAAATTCGCCGAGATCTGCGTCGAGGCTTTCGACGGCCGGGTCGCGCTGATCAAACCGCAGGTCGCCTTCTTCGAGGCCTACGGTTGCGGCGGGATCGCGGTACTGGAGCGCACCATCGAGGTGCTGCGCGCCTCGGGCACCCTGGTGCTCGCCGACGCCAAGCGCGGCGATATCGGCTCCACCATGGACGCCTATGCCCGCGCCTGGCTCGCCGATGGGCCGCTCGGCTCGGATGCGCTTACGGTTTCGCCGTATCTCGGATTCGGTTCGCTCGCACCGGCTTTGACACTGGCGCAGGCGAACGGCCGCGGTCTTTTCGTACTCGCCGCCACTTCGAATCCCGAAGGCGCACAGGTCCAGCGGGCACTCGCCGCGGACGGCAGCACGATCGCGCAGACCATGGTGGATGCGGCGGCGCAGTGCAATGCGGGCCAGGAATTCGGCTCGGTCGGCGTTGTGCTCGGGGCCACCCTTACCGAGGCGCCGGATCTCGCTCGGCTCAACGGCCCGATCCTGATGCCGGGCGTCGGCGCGCAGGGGGGCGGTCCGGAAACCGTGCGTGAGCTGGTCTCCGATCACATGCTGCACGCGGTTGTGCCCAACGCCTCGCGCGAGGTGCTGCGCCACGGCCCGTCCGTCTCGGCACTGCGTGCCAAGGTGAGCGCGCTGCAGGAGGAGTTCGCGTTCCTGCGGCGATGACGCGGTGACGACTGCGGTGGACCGACGCTTCGGCGTCGGTCCATTTCGCTTTTTGGGGGCAGGGGAGGACCCGTTGAGCGGGCATGACGTGTCATATCGAACAGCTGTGCGGCCCCCTGCGCCGATTTTCCTGTTATCCGGCATACCGGTGGCCGGAGCGGCGTCCTGATCGATCACGGAGCCAACTGGACCGGCACATAGTGCCGCTCGCTCTCGCCACGCTGCGGTCCAAGCGAAGGTCAGGATTTTTGTGGCCTTCCACGGGGCCGGCGTCGGTCGGGCGGGTGCAGGAGCCCGAAATCGGTCATTTCCGCTCCGACACGCGCAAGAACAACGCGACACGCGGAAAAATCCTAGAAAGTTCCAGGTCGGACAGGTGACCGGTTGCTGGTCCGATGCGGGACGTCACCGCAACCAGTCCGCTAACCCACTTTCGCCATGAAAACGCCCTGCTAGCGGGGCATTTCGCTCTTTCGGCGGTAGGATCACCGCAGTGATCGACGCGCTGCGCGCATCCCGCCGGGCTCACCCCTACGACATCGGCGAATCATGCGCTGACCTGGGGGGTGGGTTCGCAATCGAGCAACGTCGTGGGTACGGTCGCTGAGACTGCTGGGTTTACCGGCAGGAGTTGATGCAATGAACGATGAGACGGAGGAACCGTGGCCCTTCCCCAGCTGACTGACGAGCAGCGCGCCGCTGCTTTGGAGAAGGCGGCTGCCGCTCGCCGTGCTCGGGCGGAGCTCAAGGAGCGCCTGAAGCGTGGCGGCACCGACCTGAAGCAGGTCCTCACAGACGCCGAATCCGACGAGATCCTCGGCAAGATGAAGGTGTCGGCGCTGCTGGAGGCCCTGCCCAAGGTGGGCAAGGTCAAGGCGGCGGAGATCATGAGCGAGCTGGAGATCGCCCCCACCCGGCGTCTGCGCGGACTGGGTGATCGGCAGCGCAAGGCGCTGCTCGCCCGATTCGACTTCGCCTGACCACCAAGGTGGTCGAACACACGCGGAAGGGTCGACTGGTAGTACTGGTCGGCCCCTCGGCCGTGGGCAAGTCGACCGTGGTCCGCTGCGTCCGCGAGCGATTGCCTCAACTGGTCTTCAGCGTGTCGGCGACAACCCGGGCCCCCCGGCCCGGGGAGGTCGACGGCCGCGACTACCGGTTCGTGTCCCGGGAGGAGTTCGACGCCATGATCGCGGCGGGCGAACTCCTCGAGTGGGCAGATATCCACGGGGGACTGCAGCGCTCGGGCACGCCGGCCGCACCGGTCCGTGACGCACTCGCAGCCGGCCTGCCGGTGCTCGTCGAGGTGGACCTCGAGGGCGCGCGGTCGGTGCGCAAGGCCATGCCGGAGGGGCTGCTGGTATTTCTCGCCCCGCCGAGCTGGGACGAACTGGTTTCCCGGCTGACCTCGCGGGGCACTGAATCACCCGAGGTGATCGCCCGCAGGTTGGAGACCGCCAGGACGGAATTGGCGGCTTGTGACGAGTTCGACATCGTCATAGTGAACGACGAGGTGACCAGCGCCTGTGAGCAGTTGGTATCGTTGTTCGTTAGCACAAATTCGAGTTCGTGACCCGCACTCTCGGAAAACCACCCAGCCTGAAGAACCGATCCCCGCAGGAGCCCTCTCAGTGAGCAGTACGGACATCAAGCCCGCGCCCGCATACGACACTCCGGTCGGCCTCACCAACCCCCCGATCGACGAGTTGCTCGAGCGCACCTCGTCCAAGTACGCGCTGGTGATCTACGCGGCCAAGCGGGCCCGTCAGATCAACGACTACTACAACCAGCTCGGCGACGGCATTCTCGAATACGTCGGCCCGCTGGTCGAGCCCGGCCTGCAGGAGAAGCCGCTGTCGGTCGCGATGCGTGAGATCCACTCCGACCTGCTCGAGCACTCCGAAGGCGAGTAACAACCCATCTAGGCCGGAGGCGTAGTGACCACACGGATCGTCGTCGGCGTCGGCGGAGGGATCGCCGCCTATAAGGCCTGTTCGATCGTGCGCCGGTTCACCGAGACCGGGCATCAGGTACGGGTGATCCCCACCGAGTCGGCGCTGCAGTTCGTCGGCAAGGCAACCTTCGAGGCACTCTCCGGGAACCCGGTGCACACCGATGTGTTCACCGATGTGCCCGAGGTGCCGCATGTGCGGTTGGGCCAGGAGGCGGACCTTGTGGTCATCGCCCCGGCGACCGCTGATCTGATGGCGCGTGCCGCACAGGGCCGCGCCGACGATCTACTCACCGCCACGTTGCTGACGGCCCGATGTCCGGTGTTGTTCGCGCCCGCGATGCATACCGAGATGTGGGAGCATCCGGCCACCGTCGCCAATGTCGCGACGCTGCGCGCGCATGGTGCGATCGTCATGGAACCCGCGTCGGGCCGGTTGACCGGTACCGATACCGGTCCCGGACGGTTGCCGGAGCCCGAGGAGATCTTCGGGCTGGCGACGCTGCTGCTGGAACGCGCCGACGCCATACCGCGCGATCTGGTGGGCCGCCGCGTGGTGATCACCGCGGGCGGCACCAGGGAACCGCTGGATCCGGTGCGCTTCCTCGGCAATCGCAGCTCAGGCAAGCAGGGCTACGCATTGGCCAGGGTCGCCGCACAGCGCGGCGCCCAGGTCACGTTGATCGCGGGCAATACGATCGAGATGGCCGCACCCGCCGCCGTCGACCTCGTGCACATCACGACCGCCGAACAACTCAAGACCGCCGTCGAGAAGCATGCGCTCGGTGCGGATGCGGTGATCATGGCCGCCGCCGTCGCCGACTTCCGGCCGACTACCGTGGCCGCCGCCAAGATCAAGAAGGGCGCACACGAGCCCGACGTGATCCCGCTGACCAAGACCGACGATATTCTCGCCGGACTGGTTCAGGCGCGCCGCGACGGTCAGCTACCCGGAACCGCGATCGTCGGCTTCGCCGCCGAAACCGGTGACGAACACGGCGATGTGCTCACGCACGCGCGGGCCAAACTGGCGCGCAAGGGCTGTGATCTGCTGGTCGTGAACGCGGTCGGCGAGGGCAAGGCGTTCGAGGTCGATACCAATGACGGCTGGCTACTCGGTGCCGACGGCACCGAACAGGCGCTCGACCACGGATCGAAGGCATTGCTCGGGAGCCGGGTGCTGGATGCGCTCGGTCCGTTGCTGCGCTGAGACCCATTGCGGCGCTTGGTTTGCTGGGCACCCAGGGTGTCCGGTGGATACGCCGCCGCGTGATGGTTAGGCTGTTGTCGACCGCAACCCGGACTGGTCGATGTGTTGGAGGCTGGAGCCCCGGCCCGATATGTCGACGGATTTCAATAGTCTGAGACAGTTGCCTGTCGACAACCCCGTCGCGTCGGTGGTTTGGAATAGTCTGAATGAAGGGTTGTGCGGTGGCCGCATCGCGTTACCGTCGCAATCCGATACGAGTAACCCGTTGAGGGAGAGGGAAGAACTGTGCCCACGTCCGGCAGCCGCCTTTTCACCAGTGAGTCCGTGACCGAAGGTCATCCGGACAAGATCTGTGACGCCATCAGCGATTCCATCCTCGACGCCCTGCTTGCGGCGGATCCGCACAGCCGGGTGGCGGTGGAAACTCTCGTTACCACCGGCCAAGTCCACGTCGCGGGTGAGGTCACCACATCGGCTTATGCGGATATTCCGAAAATTGTCCGCGAAAAGGTTCTGGAAATCGGATACGACTCGTCGGCAAAGGGTTTCGACGGAAATTCCTGCGGTGTGAACATTGCGATCGGCGCGCAGTCGCCGGATATCGCACAGGGCGTCGACACCTCGCACGAGGCGCGCACCGCCGGATCGGATGACGAGATCGAGCGGCAGGGCGCGGGCGACCAGGGCCTGATGTTCGGCTACGCCAACACCGACACTCCCGAGCTGATGCCGCTGCCGATCGCACTTGCACACCGGCTTTCGCGTCGGCTGACCGAGGTCCGCAAGTCGGGCGTGCTGCCGTACCTGCGTCCGGACGGCAAGACCCAGGTGACCATCGAATACGACGGGGATCGCCCGGTTCGCCTCGACACGGTAGTCATCTCCACCCAGCACGCCGCCGATATCGACCTGGACAATCTGCTCGCCCCCGATATCCGCGAGAAGGTCGTCGATGCGGTGGTTGCCGATCTGGAACTGCCCACCCTGGACACCTCCGATATCCGGCTGCTGGTCAATCCGACCGGCAAATTCGTCCTCGGTGGCCCGATGGGCGACGCCGGCCTGACCGGTCGCAAGATCATCGTCGATACCTACGGCGGTATGGCGCGCCACGGTGGTGGCGCGTTCTCCGGTAAGGATCCGTCGAAGGTGGACCGCTCGGCCGCCTACGCCATGCGCTGGGTCGCCAAGAATGTGGTCGCGGCCGGACTTGCCGACCGGGTCGAGGTCCAGGTCGCCTATGCCATCGGCAAGGCCGCACCGGTGGGTCTGTTCGTCGAAACCTTCGGCACCGAGAAGGTCGATCCGGCGCGAATCGCAACGGCGATCACCGAGGTCTTCGATCTGCGCCCCGGCGCGATCATCCGCGACCTCGACCTGCTGCGCCCGATCTACGCGCCGACCGCCGCGTACGGCCACTTCGGCCGCACCGACGTCGACCTGCCCTGGGAGCACACAGACCGTGCCGACAAGCTGCGCGCGGCTGTAGGCCTGTAGTCACATCGGGGCCGCGTGCACCAATCCACAGCGGACCTCACCGCCATGGCTCCTGCGGATGCCGGAGCCGCGGCGGGGCACGATTCGACAGCAGCGGGACACCCGATCGCTCGGGTGCTCCCGCTGCTGTCGCCTGCTCACCTGGACCGCGACTTCGACTATCTGGTCCCCCCGGAGTTGGACGAAATCGCCCAACCCGGTGTCCGGGTCCGAGTCCGGTTCGCCGGCCGCCTCGTCGATGGGTATCTGCTGGCCCGTCTGTCCCATAGCGAACACACCGGCAAACTGGTCGAACTCGAACGCGTGGTCTCCGCCGAACGCGTCCTGACCCCGGAAATCCTGCGACTCGCCACTGCCGTAGCCGCCCGCTACGCAGGCACGCGCGCCGACGTCCTGCGCCTCGCGATTCCGCCGCGCCATGCGCGCACCGAGAACGGCGGCTCGAAGAAGGCAGCCGAACCCGAAGTGCCGCAAGAAGATTCGTCCGAATCGATTGATGGCGGCTCTGGTGAAGCTGCGGATCGAACGACGGAGACGGCGACAACCGCCGTCTCTGTCGAATCCGCTGCGTCCGTCGAGGCGGTCGCGACGCTCGATCATTCCGCTGGGGCGCGCACCGAGGGGCGCGAGGACGAGGCGGTCGACGTTGCACGCGATCGGTCCGGTACTGTTCCGGCGCCCGTGCGATGGGTCGACCACGAGGCGGCTGTTGGTGCTGGATCGAAGCCGCCGTCAGCTGATTCGACCGAATCGGTGGCGGATTCTGGTGCCGGGATGTCGGCAGGGCAGGAGGGTACCGGTTCGGCCGGTGCCGCCAACACGGATGCGGAGTCGGAGGAGGCCGGCGCGGCAACGGATGTGGGCGCTGTCCTTGCGAACGAATCGGCGAATGACACTGTGGCGCTGGTTGATTCGGGTCGAACGGGTGTGCCGGACGGTGTGGATTTGCCGTCGTGGGAGCGGTATATCCATGGGGTGAAGTTTGTGGCGTCGCTGGGGCAGGGGAAAGGGGTGCGGGCCGGGTGGCAGGCGGTGCCGGGGGAGGATTGGGCGCGGCGGTTGGCGGAGTTGGCGGCGGTCGTCGTCGGGCGGGGGCGCAGTGCGATTCTGATGGTGCCGGATCAGCGGGATCTGGATCGGGTGTTGGCCGAATGCGTTCGGCTGGTGGGCGATTCGGCGGTCGGATTGGCGGCAGGGTTGGGACCGGCCGCGCGGTATCGGCGGTGGTTGGCGGCATTGCGGGGAACTGCGCGGGTGATTGTCGGGACGCGCAGTGCGGTGTTCGCGCCCACGATCGATCTCGGGTTGATCGCGATCTGGGATGACGGGGACGACACCTATGCCGAGCCACGGGCGCCGTATCCACATGCGCGTGAAGTCGCGATGCTGAGGGCGCATGAGACCGGGGCGGCATTCGTTGCTGCCGGATTCGCGCGGACGGCGGAGATCCAGGCGGTGGTCGATTCGGGGTGGGCGCATGATCTGGTCGCCGATCGTGCTGTGGTGCGCAAATTCTCGCCGCGCATCAGTGCGCCGGGTGACTCCGATATCGCGATGGAGCGCGACCCGGTCGCGCGGGCGGTCCGCATTCCGGCCGTTGGTTACGCTGCCGCGCGATCCGCACTCGCGGAAGGTGCGGCGGTGCTGGTGCAGGTGCCGCGGCGCGGATATATTCCGGCGCTGGCCTGCGCGAAATGCCGTACACCCGCCCGATGTCGGCACTGCAATGGCCCACTTTCCCTGCCGGACGGACGAGCCGGGCATCGGGGCGAGACCGCGCATAGTCCCGCGTGCCGCTGGTGCGGAATCACCGAGGCCGCATTCCGCTGTCCGGCTTGCGCTTCCAGGGCGCTGCGTGCGGTGGTGATCGGCGCGGCTCGCACCGCCGAGGAGTTGGGTCGTGCGTTCCCCGGCGTGCCGATTCGCGGATCCAGTGGCGGCGCGATGCTCGACACGGTGGAACCGGGCCCGCAGGTGATTGTCGCGACCGTCGGCGCGGAGCCGGTGCTGCCCGGCGGTTATGGCGTCGCGCTGCTGCTCGACGGCTGGGCGCTACTGAGCCGTGCGGACCTGCGCGCCGCCGAGGACACGCTGCGCCGCTGGATGTCGGCCGCCACCCTGGTGCGCAATCACGGCCAGGTCATCGTCATGGCCGAACCCTCGCTGCCGACCGTCCAAGCGCTGCTGCGCTGGGATCCGCTCGGCCACGCCCGCGCCGAGGTGGCCAGCCGCGCCGAGGTCGGCTTTCCACCCTCGGTGCGAATGGCCGTCATCGACGGTACTTCGGACTCCATCGCCGAATTGCTCTCAGCCGCAAAGCTTCCAGATAATGTCGACCTACTCGGCCCAGTACCTCTCCCACCGGGGGCCCGCAAACCCTTCGACAGCGGCGATACCCCGGCCGAAGTCGAACGCATGCTCCTGCGCGTGAACCGCTCCTCCGGCGCCGCCCTGGCCCGCGCTCTTACCGCCGCCCAGGCCGTCCGCAGCACCCATCGCTCCGACGCCCCGCTCCGCGTTCAAATCGATCCTGTCGACATCGGCTGAGAAGCTGCTCGCCCTCGGCAGCGCTGTGCGAGATCGCGAGGGCGAGCAGCGAATTCGGCTCGGTGGCCAGGGTTAGCCGAAGATGGCGCGATTGCGTCGCGCCCATTCGGCATAGGAGGTCGCTGGCCGCCCGAGCACCCGTTCGACATCGGCGCTGACCTGCTGCTCGGCAGACGTCGGCGTGCCGAGGATATCGAGCGTGCCATCCGCGACATCCTCCGGCATAAATCGCAACATGCCGGAACGCGCCTGCTCGCGGGTGAGTTCGACGAACCGCAGCGGGGTTCCCAACGCATCTTCGACGGCACGGGCCTGCTGGCGCGGGCTGATCGCTGCGGGTCCGGTCAGTTCGTAGGTGCGCCCGGAGTGGCCGTCGGTGCGCAATACAGTCGCGGCGACCTCGGCGATATCGCCGGGATCGATGGCGGGCAGTGCGATATCGGCGAAGGGTGCGGCAATCAACTGCTGAGCCCGGATCGACTCGATCCACGCGTAGGTGTTGGAGAAGAATCCGGTGGGCCGCAGAATCGTCCAGTCCAACTCCGACCGTTGCAGCGCGGACTCGAACGCATGCAGTCGCGCGTGTGAGGCGAGTTCGGGCCTGGTACCCGTCGCCTGCGACGACAGCAGCACCACCTTCTTGACCCCGCCCGCCGCGGCGACCTCGATGAACCGCGCCGGATCAGGTCCGGTTACCAACTGTGGTCCGGTCAGCAGCAGGAAGAGCGCATCCGCGTTTTCGACTGCGGGGGAGAGGCTTTCGGGTTCGGCGAGATCGGCCCGCCGGTGCCGCACGCCGTCGGGCACTGCGATGTCCTTGTTCGCGCGAGATACGGCGGTCACCTGCTCGCCGGCGGCGGCGAGATGCTGCACGAGGTTGCGTCCGATATTGCCCGTCGCTCCGGTCACTACGATCACGTTCACTCCTGAGTTAGTTGGCTGACTAAAATGACCGTAGTCGACCGATCGAGCGCTTGTCTATAGTTAGTTGTATGACTAACTCGGTCGAAGGTCGGCGCACGCCGCCCAAGTTGGGCAAGCGGGAACGCCTCGCCGCCGCGGCCGCCCAGGTGTTCCATGAGCAGGGCGTCGAGAAGACGACCATCGCCGATATCGCGCGGACCGCCGAGGTTCCGCTCGGCAATGTGTACTACTACTTCAAGACCAAAGATCAGCTGGTCGAGGCGGCACTCGGCGCGCATGCGCAGACGTTGCGGGACTTGATCACCGCGCTGGAGCACTGCGCCGAGCCGCGAGATCGGCTTAAGGCCCTGGTTCGGGGCTGGGTCGACCAGCGAGACCGCGCCGTGCAATTCGGTTGCCCCACCGGAACTCTGGCCTCGGAGCTGGGTAAACGTGGCGACGGGCTGGAGCTGGCATCGGCGGCGAGTATTCGCACGCTGCTCGACTGGATCGAGCAGCAGTTCACCGCAATGGGGCGCGTGGATGCGGAAGAGCTCGCGGTCGCGCTGTTCGCCGCCTATCAGGGGATTTCGTTGCTGACCAATACCTTCCGCGATCCGGAACTCATGGTGACCGAGGGGCATCGGCTCGAGCGCTGGATCGATTCGCTTGCGACATAACGGCTTCGGTTGCCGTCCGCGGGTGTCGACCGCCATCTGGCGGCTCGTTGGTGACTTGCTCAACCAGCACATCTCGCTCGTGTGACATGTCCCGACACGGGCCGCGCGTCGACGATGTGCGGCCCTTCCTCGTATCAGAGCATCCGGTCGGTTCGTGTCACGCATCACTCTTGCATGCGATGCATTGCCGATATATCGTCGATAGCGTGAGATATACACGAGAGCCCAAGGAGGCTGACATGGAAAACATCGAATACGGAGAATTCAGAGGTCGTGGCCGCTGGCGGAAGCCGGGGCACGACGAGGTCGACGCCGGTCGTCACCAGCATCGCCGCGGGGGGCGGCACGGTTTCGGACCCGAGTTCGGCCCGGGCTTCGGTCCTGGTTTCGGGCCCGGCTTCGGTCCGGGATTCGGACGTGGGCGCGGCCGCGGCGGTCGGGGCAGGCGCGGCGACGTGCGTGCCGCGGTGTTGTTGCTGCTCACCGAGCGTCCGATGCACGGCTACGAGCTGATTCAGCAGATCAGGGAGCGCAGCGACGATGTCTGGCGCCCGAGCCCGGGATCCATCTACCCGGCGCTCGCGCAGCTCGAGGACGAGGGTCTGGTGCTCATCGAGAAGGTCGCCGGACGCAAGACCGCGAAGCTCACCGCCGCGGGCGAGACCTACGTCGCCGAGCATCGGGACGAACTCGGCGATCCCTGGGCCGATGTCAAGGAGGACGTCGGCACTCAGGCGATGGATCTGCGTGCGCTCATCGGACAGCTGATGGGTGCGGCCGCTCAGGTCGCGGCGGCGGGTACTCCGCAGCAGGCGACTCGGGCCGCGGAGGTGCTCACCGAGGCGCGTAAGTCGTTATACCGCATTCTCGCCGAAGACGATGCCCCCGAAAAGTGATGGCAATGTGAAACATCGCTCGAGCGTGCACTTTTCGAGCCGATCGGGTACATCATTGTGATATGGAACAGCCGAACGGTCAGTGGGGTTGGGGAGTATCACAGTTCAAGCGAGTTGCGTTTGCCGGTGTCTTGGCCGGAGCCGTCGTTTTCGGCTCCGGCGCGGCACCGATCGCGGGCGCTCAACCAGCTGATCCCGAGGCGGTGAGTGCGCCGGTCGCCGGATATCGCCCGCCGGATGTACCCACCCGAATCGGTCCTGAACAGCCGGACCATCTGGCCGCTGCGGTCTATCAGAAGACGCACAAGAACGCGGCTCCGGCCGGTACCAACAACTTCGACTGCAAGCCGACCGCCGAGCATCCCCGCCCGGTCGTCCTGGCGCACGGCACCGATTCGTCGGCCTACTCCGACTGGGCGGCCATCGGACCGCAGGTCTCGGCGCTCGGCTTCTGCGTCTTCGCGCTCAACTACGGCGGCGCCCCCGGCAAGGACACCTGGGGCACGGAGGACATCGCGGTGAGCGCCTACCAGTTCGGCGCATTCGTCGACCAGGTGCTGGCCGCCACCAATGCCACCCAGGTCGATATCGTCGGATTTTCCCAGGGCGCCAACGTCACTCGCTACTACGTGAACAAGCTCGATGGCGCGCCGAAGGTCGGCAAGTGGATCGGCCTTGCATCGCCGAGCTACGGCGGGGTGATGTACGGACTGGTGCCGGTGGCGCAATCGATTCCGGGTGCGCTGCAGGCCTTCGCGCGGGTCACCTCACTCGCGGCGGTGCAGCAGGTGCAGGGGTCGCCCCTGATGGCCGAACTCAACGCGGGTGGTGACACCGTGCCCGGCCCGCACTACGTGACCATCGGCAGCCGCGTCGACGAGATGATTCAGCCCTTCAGCAATATCGCATTGCACGGCCCGAATGTGGAGAACATCGCACTACAGGACGAGTGCGCGGTCGACCTGACCGGTCACTTCCACATGGTCTACGACCCATTCGTGCAGGAACTGCTGCTGCGGACGCTGGACCCGGTCCACGCACCCGCTCCGACGTGCCGGGAGGTGCCGCTCGGCACCGGTATCCCCGAGGTCATCATCGCCGGACATTCCTGACCCTGGCGACCGGGCGGAGGTATCGCCCTCCGCCCGGTTCTGCTGTCCATACCGGATTTTCGCCGTGTGGGTGGATTCTTAGATGCGCGCCGAAGGCGAGTCTCGAATCCCGTTGAGCCGGATGCGAGTACTCTCCGCGGCGATCGGCATCGCCGACGAGAGTGGTATCGAAGGGCTGACAATACGTCGGTTGGCCGAAGTGCTCGGGGTCGAGGCGATGTCGCTGTATCACCACGTGGTCAGCGACCAGCGGATCAACCGCGCCTGCCGCGCAGGTAGTCGCTGACCACTGCGGCGCCGAGTCCGTCCAGATCCGGCGCCACCACGCGACCGCGGCTGCGGCGGGCCACCAAATCGACGAACGCGGCCAGGCTCGGATCCTCGCCGAGCATGAAGACGGTCACCGACGCGCCGAGTTTGGCCAGGGCATCGACCTGGGCCATCGTCACGGCCAGCGTGCGCGGCGCGGTCGGCCAATTGAAGTACGCCGCACCGTTCGGCTCCAGATGCGCAGTCGGCTCGCCATCGGTCACGACGAGCACGACGGGCACCGCGTCCGGATGTCTGCGCAGATGGCGCGCCGCCAGCAGCAGTGCGTGGTGCAGGTTCGTGCCCTGTTCCCACACGCCTTCCAGCGCAGTCAGTTCGCCGATATCGACGGTGGTGGCGTGCCGACCGAAGGTGATCAGGCTCAGTGCGTCGGAGCGGAATCGAGTGCCGATCAACTGATGCACCGCGAGGGCGGTGCGCTTCATCGGCAGCCACCGGCCCTCCTGCACCATCGACCACGAGGTGTCTACGCAGAGCGCGACCGCGGCCCGCGAGCGCTGCTCGGTTTCCATGATCTCGACATCGGACACATCGAGCGTGACGCTGCGACTGCCCACCGACATCGAACGCAGCACCGCATTGCGCACGGTCTTCGGTACGTCCCACGGTTCGGTATCGCCGAACTGCCATGTGCGAGTGGCGCCCGTCGGCTCCCCCGCCGCACCGGCCAACCGGGTATCCCGCTCGCCGCGGCGAGACCGCAACTGCCCGATGACATCGCGCAGCGCGGTCTCGCCGAGCCGTCGTAAAGCCTTGGGCGTCAACCGCAGTGAGCCGTCCGGCGCCCGTTCGAATACGCCCTGTCTACGCAGTTCGCGTTCCAGTTCGGCGAGCCGGGCGGCATCCACGCTCGCGTCGTCGCCGAGTTGGCGGGCCAGGGCATCCAGATCGATATCCTCGAGGCTGGCGCCCGGATAGGACTGGCTCAGCTGCTCGGCGAGCGCGTCCAGTTCGGCGAGATCCTGCAGGGCTTGGGCGCCCGCACCGAGGCCCAACGGGTCGTTGCCGCGAAACCGTTGGGCGGAGTCCCAGTCCTCGCCCGGTCGCAGCGCCCGCAGGGCGGCGTCGAGGGCGGCGACCTGCTGGGCAATGAGCGGATCGCCGAATGCCTGCCCGATCAGCCCGGCCAGTTCGGCTTGCTGCTCGGCGGACATCGAGTTCAGCATGCGCTGTGCGGCGGCAGACCTGGCTGCGAGCGCATCGATCAGCTCATCGGTATTGCGCGGATTCTCCGGGAAGAACTCGCCATGCTCGGCCATGAATTCGGCGAACTGCTGTTCGGTGTCATCGCCCCGTGCATGCGCGGCGAGCAGATCGTTCAGATCGGACAGCATCCGTCCGACGCGCTCGACATCCTCGGGTGTGGTGTTCTCCAGCGCCTGTTTCATGCCCTGGAACCGTGATTCGAGCAGCTCCTGACCGAGCAGGTCGCGGATCTTCTGATAGTTCTCCCTGCCGGCTTCGGATCGCCACTGGTATTCGGCCAGCTCGTTGACGGCGGCCGCGGTGCTCGGCGGCAAGGCGTCCAGCTGTGCTTCGGCGAATCTGGCGTCGTCGGATGGATCCGGAAACAATTCGCGTCGCTCGGCTTTCAGAGCCTGCTCCAGCAGTTCACGGACCTGTTGCAGGGTGCCGTCGAGCCGGTGTCGTCGACTGATCTCCGCGCGGCGCTGCCACACCTGCCGGGTGAGCTCATCGAGCCCCCGCATTTCGCGCATACCGCGGCGCAGCAGCTCCTCCAATGCGGTGCGGGGTGAGCTGCCCTCCATCACGTCGCGCCCGATCTGGTCCAGTGCCTCGCGCAGATCGAGCGGGGGTGCCAGTGGATCGGGCCCGTCGTGATAGGGCCCGTAGGCGTAGCGGTCCGGGGCGGTCACGAGCCGTACACCGCGACGCCGTCGTCGGAGTCCTTGGCTATCTGGCGGGCCAGGTAGAGGGCTTCCAGCGCGAATTCGACCGCCGATGCGATCCGAGCAGGCGGTTCGTCGGCGCCGACCCCGAGCCGACGCGCGACCTCGTGCAGGACGGGTAGTTCCGGCAACGCGGACAGCACGTCTTTACCGGGGACTCGTTCGCCGGTGGTGACCAGATGTCCGTCGCCGACTGCCTCCGCCAACGGTCGCAGGTTCAGCCCACCGAGCAGCGCACTCCCGGTCTCGGCGAACGAACGCCGCATCAAGTGCGTGAGATGCTCCTGCTCACGTCCTTCCTCACCGGACTCGAATTCGAGCTTGCCGCGCAATACCGCGGGTACGGATTCGAGGTCGACGGGACGCGCGACGGCGGGGTGTTCGCCGGTGAGCGCCGATCTGCGCAGTGCGGCGGCGGCCACGGTTTCCGCGGCGGCGACCGCGAATCGCGCGGACACACCGGAGCGCTGGTCGATCGCGGACGATTCGCGCAGGTGCCGCACGAACCGGGCGAGCACCTCGATCAGCGGGTCGCCGACCTCGGCCACCAGTTCGGCCTCCTGCCGGACCAGCGCCACCTCGGCCGAGACGCTCAGCGGGTAGTGGGTGCGGATCTCCGCGCCGAACCGATCCTTCAGCGGGGTGATGATCCGGCCGCGGTTGGTGTAGTCCTCGGGGTTGGCCGTGGCGACGAGCAGCACGTCGAGCGGCAGTCGCAGCGTGTAACCGCGGACCTGGATATCGCGCTCCTCCATCACATTCAGCAGCGCGACCTGAATGCGTTCGGCGAGATCGGGCAGTTCGTTGATGGCGACGATGCCGCGGTGGGCGCGCGGTACGAGTCCGAAGTGGATGGTCTCGGGATCACCGAGGCTGCGGCCCTCGGCCACCCTGACCGGGTCGACATCGCCGATCAGGTCACCGACGGAGGTGTCCGGCGTGGCGAGTTTCTCCGCATAGCGCTCGGAGCGGTGCCGCCAGGTGACCGGCAGGTCATCGCCCAATTCCTCGGCCAGTCGGCGACCGGCCGGGCTGATCGGTGCGAGCGGATGCTCGCCCAGTTCAGTACCCGCGATGACGGGTGTCCACTCGTCGAGCAGGCCGATCATGGTGCGCAGCAGCCGGGTCTTGCCTTGGCCGCGCTCACCGAGCAGTACGACATCGTGGCCGGCCAGCAGCGCACGTTCCAGCTGCGGCAGGACGGTTCGATCGAAGCCGACGATGCCCGGCCAGGGATCGTCGCCGGAACCCAACCGGGACAACAGGTTCTCGCGAATCTCGGACTTCACGCTGCGCGGCAGATGGCCGCCCGCGCGCAACTCGCCGACGGTAGTCGGCAGGTGCTCAGGAACAATCACCCCATCGACGCTACGTCGGTTCGGCGATGCGGTCGACGTTCAGCCGCGCTCGGAAACACGCCGGAAATAACCTTGACAAGCGCGGGCGGCCGGGCGGAGGGGTGAACACCCCGCCCGGACCGCACTGGAGTTCTACCAGCTTTTCCCCGTTCGGTCGGGGAGATCGGTGTGAACGAGGTCGCTCTCTAGAATGAATCGACCGTGTTCATCGTTTTGGGGAGCTGCCACCGTGACCATTCAGCCCGTTCGCCTCTTCGGCGATCCCATCCTGCGATCACGTGCGGCGGAGGTCACCGGATTCGATCGTGAGCTGCGGCAGTTGGTCACCGATTTGACCGAGACCATGCACGACGACGGCGGGGTCGGGATGGCGGCGCCGCAGATCGGCGTCGGTCTGCGGGTTTTCGTCTACGACACCGAGGACGCCAGGGGACATCTGATCAATCCGACCTATGAGGTGGTCGGTGCGGAGGAGCAGGTCGGGCCCGAGGGCTGCCTGTCGATTCCCGGGCTGCGCTATGACACGCGGCGTGCGCTGCGGGTGCGGGCCGCCGGTGTCGACGTGAACGGTAAGCCGGTGGAATTCGCGGCTGAGGGCCTGCTGGCCCGGTGCGTGCAGCACGAGACCGATCATTTGGACGGTGTGCTGTTCATCGATCGGCTCGATCCCGCACAGCGCAAGGAGGCGATGCGCACCATTCGCGAATCCGATTGGTTCAGCGCGGGTATCACCGTGCGCAGTTCGCGTGCGCTCGGCTCGACCGAGGCCGGACCGTTCGGACGGGGCCGCTGATGCGCATTGTCTTCGCGGGGACACCGGAACCGGCGGTCCCGTCGCTGCAGCGTTTCATCGATTCGGAGCGGCACGAGGTGCTCGCCGTGCTGACCCGCCCCGATGCGGTCGCCGGGCGCGGGCGCAAGGTGCAGCGGTCGCCGGTCGGGCGGCTCGCCGATGAGCACGGCATTCCGGTGCTGACGCCGCGGCGCCCCGCCGAGCCCGAATTCATCGAGCAGCTCACCGAATTGTCGCCCGATTGTTGTCCGGTGGTGGCATACGGTGCGCTGCTTCCGCAGCGGGTGCTCGATATCCCTCGGTTCGGCTGGATCAATCTGCATTTCTCGCTTTTGCCTGCTTGGCGCGGCGCGGCGCCGGTCCAGGCGGCAATCGACGCGGGCGACGAGATCACTGGCGCGTCCACGTTCCAGATCGAGGCGGGCTTGGATACCGGGCCGGTTTTCGGTGTGGTGACCGAGAAGATCGCGGTGACCGATACCGCGGGCGCGTTGCTCGACCGGCTCTCGAACACCGGGGCGGTACTGCTCGAGAAGACGCTCGACGGCGTGGAAGACGGGACGCTGCAAGCTGTTCCGCAAGCTCATGACGGTGTTTCCTACGCACCCAAGGTGCCGGTCGAGGCCGGACATATCCGCTGGGATCAGCCCGCGCTGGCGATCAATCGTCGCATTCGCTCGGTCACCCCCGCGCCCGGTGCGTGGACCGAGGTGAACGGTAGCCGCTTGAAGGTCGGTCCGGTCGAGATGGTCGAGGAGGTCCTGCCGGAACGGGCGATCGAGGTCCGCAAGTCCGGCGTCTTCGTCGGCACCGCGACCACCGCGGTCCGCCTCGATCAGATTCAGCCACAAGGCAAACGCATGATGTCCGCCCTCGACTGGGCTCGCGGCGCGCGCCTGCAGCCTGGCGCGGTGGTCGAGTGATGACGAATCGCAAGTCCGCCGAGAAATCCGTCGACGGCGGTTGGCTCACCCGCGCGACGTCATCGAAAAGTGGTGCACAACAGAAGAATTCGCAGTCCATACGGCGCGACGACGAAGCTCGACCGTGGCGCACCGACCAGACCCGTGGCGATGCGCCACGGCCCCGATCAGAGCGGCGGAATATGACCGAACAGCGCAAGTCCGCATCATCGGGGGACGGTTCGTCGCAGCGCAAAGGCTCGCGCTCGGCGCAGGACAAAGGCTCGGTGCGCGGTGGATGGCAGGGCCGAGGAGCCGGCGGACAGGACGATCCGGAGAGGCGTGGCGATGCCACGAGGCGGTCTTCGGCACGGGATGACAGCCCCCGGGGCACGAGTCGGTCTGGCAATGACCGACATGCGCGGGGTGAGAGCGATGCGGCGTCCGGCGGGCAGCGGCGGGCCAACCGCCCGGCGAAGTCCAGTTCGGCCGGATCGAACGAGGGGCGACAGGCTGCGGGTGGTGCTGAGCGGCGTTCGAATCCTGCGCGGGGTTCGGCTGCAGCGGCAGGCCGAGCCGGTGGCGCTTCGGACAGGCCTGCCGAAGCAACGAAAGGCCGTGGGCGGCAAAAGGATTCGGTAGCATACGGCGATCCGGTGCGGCTCGTGGCGCGGGATGTGTTGCGGGCGGTGCGGGAGCGGGAGGCTTACGCGAATCTTGTGCTGCCAGGGTTGCTGCGGGAGCGGCGGATTTCGGGGCGGGATGCGGCGTTGGCGACCGAGCTGACCTACGGGACCTGCCGTTCGCTCGGGCTGCTGGATGCGGTGATCGCGGCGGGTGCTGGGCGGCCGGTTGACGAAATCGATGGGCCGCTGCTGGATGTGCTGCGGCTCGGGGTGTATCAGTTGCTGCGGACCCGGATCGGGGCGCATGCGGCGGTGGATACCTCGGTGGCATTGGCGCGCACGGAATTCGGCGCGGGCAAAGCGGGTTTCGTGAATGCCGTGCTGCGGCGGGCGGGGGAGAAGTCCGTCGATGCCTGGGTGGACGAACTCGCGCCGCGAGATCCGGTGGGCCGGTTGGCATTCGAATTCGCGCATCCGGTCTGGATCGCGCAGGTGTTCGCGGATGCGCTCGGCGCTCGGGCCGGGGAACTGCGGGATGTGCTGGCGGCCGATGATGCTCGACCGATCGTGCATCTGGTGGCTCGTCCCGGCGATATCACCGCTGAGGAACTGGCACTGGTGACCGGCGGTGAAGAGGGCAAGTGGTCGCCGTACGCGGTCTACCTCGACGGCGGCGGCGATCCCGGCAAGCTGGAGCCGGTCCGCGAAGGTATGGCGGCAGTACAGGACGAGGGCAGTCAACTCGTTGCACTCGCGCTGACCCGAGCAGAACTGGAAGGTACGGACAACGGCCGCTGGCTCGATCTGTGCGCCGGACCCGGTGGCAAAGCGGCCCTGCTCGGTGCGATCGCCGCAATAGACGGCCATCGCGTCGACGCGGTCGAACCGGCAGAACACCGCGCCGAGCTGGTCCGCAAGACGGTCCGCGACCTACCCGTCGACGTGCACGTTGCCGACGGTCGCAACAGCGGCCTCGCCCCTGGCTACGACCGCATCCTCGTCGACGCACCGTGCACCGGCCTAGGCGCACTGCGTCGCCGCCCAGAGGCCCGCTGGCGGCGTACCCCTTCCGATGTCGCCGAACTGGTTGTCCTGCAACGCGAACTCCTCGCCGGCGCATGGGATCTCCTGCGCCCCGGCGGCGTGGTCCTCTACTCGACCTGCTCCCCCCATCTCCTGGAGACCGTCGCCGTCGTCGCCGACGCGGCCCGCCGCACCAACGCCATCCAACTCGACACCCGCGAGCTCCTGCCCGGCGTCACCGATATCGGCGATGGCCCCGGCGCCCAACTCTGGCCACATCGCCACGGCACCGACGCCATGTTCCTCGCCGCCCTGCGGAAGCCTCTCGAGTAGCACCTGCTCCGAGGCGGGTCCGGCGACCTGCCAGGATCGCCCTCTGGCAGTCGGACCGGTAGCGAGCCATGTCGCGGTTCGGGTCGTCGCACATCATTGTTGTCGGCCGTTGCATCGGTCGGCCCGAAAAGACCACAGGAGGTCCACACTCCGAGGCGACATTCGTCCAAGCCGCAGGCGCGTCGGCGGCGCAGACTGAATCGCGTGGCGATGACATGGCAGCAGGTGGTGGCGCTGGCCACCGAACTTCCCGAGGTGGCGG
The DNA here is from genome assembly GCF_040674755.1 of Nocardia sp. NPDC049737. Taxonomy (NCBI): domain Bacteria; kingdom Bacillati; phylum Actinomycetota; class Actinomycetes; order Mycobacteriales; family Nocardiaceae; genus Nocardia; species Nocardia sp. NPDC049737. The sequence goes on from NZ_JBFANH010000002.1 coordinate 239,866, forward strand.
AGTCGACGTGGTGGCGCAGTCCCGCGCTGAAGGTGAGCGGAAAGGGGTTCGCGCGGTTGCGGTCGGAGGCCGAGGGCGGACTCGTACTGCTGTGCGAGATGGCGGAGAAGGATGCCATGCTCACCTCCGGTGATCCGGCCTTCTACACCACCCCGCACTACGACGGATACCCCTACATCCTCATCGACCTCGACCGGATCGAGCCCGATCACCTCCGCGAACTGCTCGACGCCGCCTGGTGCTTGACGGCGCCCGCGAAACTTCGCAAACAACAGGCACGCTGAGGCTACTCAGTCGCGGGCCGACTGTTCGCGCAGACGGGCAAGGGTCTTCGCGAGAATGCGCGAGACGTGCATCTGCGAGATCCCCATCCGCTGGGCGATCTGGGTCTGCGTCATCGATTCGAAAAACCGCATGGTGAGGATGCGGCGTTCGCGTTCCGGGAGTCCGGCGAGCAGCGGACGGATCGCGACATACTCCTCGACCCGGTCGAATTGCGACTCCTCCTCGCCGAGGGTGTCGAGCAGCGATGCCTCGGTATCGCGACCGAGTGAGGCGGCGTCGATCGAGCTCGGCTGGTAGGCGTTGCCCGCGATGACGGCCTGGGTCACCTCGTCGGGATCCACATCGAGTTCGGCCGCAATCTCTTTCGCGGTCGGGGAGCGGCCGAGGGTTTGCGAGAGCGCGTCGATGGCCGCGCCGATGCGCAGATGGGTCTCCTTCACCCGTCTCGGTACCCGCATGGCCCAAGTGTTGTCGCGGAAATAGCGACGCACCTCACCCATGATCGTCGGCACCGCGAAGGACAGGAAATTCGAGCCGCGCGAAATATCGAAACGGTCCACCGCATGCACCAAACCGACCCGCGCGACCTGCGTGAGATCGTCGAACGGCTCACCGCGCCCACTGAATTTGCGGGCGATGTGATCCGCGAGCGGAATGCACCGGCCGATCAGCTCTGCACGCAGTGCGGTATGCCGCGCGGTGCCCGGTTTACTTGCGGCGAGCTGCTCGAACAGCGCGCCGACATCGTCGTACCCCGCGCCGGACGCCTGGAGGGTTTCGACTTCCTCTGCGGCTTCTTCGGTCAGCACGGGTTCGGCGTCGTCCTGGGCTTCTTCGGTCAGCACGGGTTCGGCGTCGTTCTGCTCGGCGTCGGACACAGTGTTCTCGTCCGCCACTACGCTTTCCCCCGGACCCGACGGAACTCCACCGTCGTCGGATATCCGGATGCGGCCGAGTCGAACGGGTCCTGTGTCGCTTGTACTTCATCGGTGAGGGTGCGCAGTACATGCCAGCCGAAGCTGCGCTGATCCGGCAGCCCCTCCGTCCCGGCTAGGCCGGTCACCTTGACGAGCAATTCGGTGTCACCCACGGTGAACCGGCAGTGCAGGCTGGTCGCCGGTGCCGCGACCGCGATCAGCGTCGAGCACACCTCGTCAACGGCCAGCCGGACATCGGCCACCTCGTCGAGGGTGAAATCGCTGAGCAGCACCAGTGTTTCGGCGAGCCCGCGCACGATCGGCAGCTGCGTCACCGACGCAGCCACCCGAATCTCCACCGGGGTGCTGTAGAGCCCCTGTTCCGCCGAAATGTTGATCACCCTATGCAGGCTACCCACTCCCGGCCGGAGCAACCCTAGGTACCGGTAAGCTCCCGCGATGTGTCCAGTTCGACGTTTACGCGCCCGCCCACGCCGATGATCGCCCCATCCATCCTCTCCGCCGACTTCGCACGCCTCGCGGATGAGGCAAACGCGGTGCATGGCGCCGATTGGTTGCATGTCGATGTGATGGACGCACACTTCGTGCCGAATCTCACCCTCGGGCTTCCGGTGGTCGAAAGTCTGTTGAAGGCCACCGACATTCCGCTCGACTGCCATTTGATGATCGAGGATCCGGCCCGCTGGGCTCCGCCCTACGCGGAGGCGGGTGCGTACAACGTCACCTTCCATGCCGAGGCGACCGACGATCCGATCGCGGTCGCGCGCGATATTCGCGCGGCCGGTGCCAAGGCCGGTCTTTCGGTGAAGCCGAATACGCCGATCGAGCCGTATCTGGAAATCCTGCGCCACTTCGACACACTGCTGGTGATGAGCGTGGAGCCGGGCTTCGGCGGACAGTCGTTCATTGCACATGTGTTGGAAAAGGCGCGAATCGTGCGCCGACTGGTGGACGCGGGCGAACTGCGTTTGATCGTGGAAATCGACGGCGGCATCAATGCCGACACGATCGAGGCCGCCGCGGAGGCAGGCATCGATTGTTTCGTCGCCGGATCCGCGATCTACAACACCGCCGACCCGGGTGCGACCGTCGAAAAGCTGCGGCAGCAAGCCGCGGCGCTGCGCAGCTCCTAGTCACGAAACTGCTAGCGGGCGGGCACTTTCCGGCTGCCGATGGCGCGCGTCGCCTCGATCACCGCGCTGAGCGGTGGCAGGGTTGTCGCGTTCTCCGGCGGCTGGATCCAGGTGCGGTAGCCGGTGCGCTCGTCATCCGGTGAGGGCAGCGCGACCTGACTCCCCGTGCATGCGACGGTCGCGTAGATCCGGAACAGCTCCGCGGAGACGGCCACGCTGAGGGTATCGGGACGGGCCGGACCGGTGATGAAGGTCCAGCGCTCGGCTCGCGGGTGGTGCACCACCGGTGCTGCGATCTGCGCCTGGATGAGCTGCTGCTGCACCTGTTCGCCCAGGTCGGCGGGCATCGTGATCGCCCCGTAATAGGTGCCGATATGGAGCAGGATGCGGCGGGACGTCGGGTCGATCGAAGCCGGCATATGAAATTCGCTCCGGTACTGCACGCAGCGAACTTCGAGCGTCGAATCGACAAGAGTGGTCACGCAACACCCCCATTCGTGTCCAACCTGATTTGACCCACTGCTGTCTCCGGCTTCCTCGAGTGGTGGATTTCGCTGGGTACGAACTCGCCGGGCCACGTCGGACCGGGTAGAACCGTTCCGCACCGAACTGCTCGGGTCGAAGTTGAAGCATAGGAATCAGCTACATAACAATCTTGCGATCCTTTTCGGCGCTGCGCAAGGTTTTGGTCTAATCGTGTCTCCGTTGGGTATTACAACATGCTAGATACTATGTGCGACGGATGAAATCCATTCGTGTGGTTCCGGAACTGGTAATGAAAAATTATTGTCGCCGGAAAACAGCGATATTTCCGCACGGATGCGTAATATTTCGCTTCGAAAAATAATTGCCGCTGGTTCGGCGCGAGCCGCGGTGCTCTGCGGTCGGCTTACCGGCTACTTGCCGAACCCCCGGTATCCACCGCCCCGCTGGCTGGAACCGCGGTGCCGTCTACGACCCGGCGTCGTTAGGCTGAGGAGGGATCGGCGTACCGGCGGGAATAGTCGCCGGATCCCGGCTGTTCGGCACCGTAGAAACCACGCGACAGGGAGTCAAGGCATGTTCACAGGCATCGTCGAGGAACTCGGCGAGATCGTCGCCACCGAAGAGCTGGCCGATGCCGCTCGGCTGACGATCCGGGGCAAGCTGGTCACTTCCGATGCCGGGCACGGTGATTCGATCGCCGTCAACGGCGTCTGCCTGACCGTTGTCGATGTGGTCGACGGCGATTCGTTCACCGTCGACGTGATGCAGGAGACGCTGAACCGTTCCAGCATCGGCGGACTCGGCACGGGTTCACGGGTGAATCTCGAGCGTGCGGCCGCGCTGAACAGCAGGCTCGGCGGCCACCTGGTGCAGGGCCACGTCGACGGCACCGGCACCGTGCTCACGCGCACGCCGTCGGAGAACTGGGAGGTCGTGCGGATCTCGCTGCCCGACGCGATCGCCCGCTATGTAGTGGAGAAGGGTTCGATCACCGTCGACGGCATCTCGCTGACCGTCTCGGGTCTCGGCATCGCCGACGTGCCCGCAGCCGACGGCAATCAGGACTGGTTCGAGGTCTCGCTGATCCCGACCACGCTGTCCATGACGAACCTGGGCGCCGCCGCCGTCGGCGCCACGGTGAACCTGGAAGTCGATGTCATCGCCAAGTACGTCGAACGCCTCCAACAGCGCGGCTGACAGCGAGTAGACGCTGTGCTGAACGTGCCGCTCCCACCCTGGCGGCCACCACGGAGCGAATTCTACGAGCGACCGCTCGCGGCCCGGCTCGCGTCCGCGCCGAAGGCTCGGCCATCGAACACAGCCGAGTGGCCGAAGCGCATACGACGCAGTCGTATGTCTCGACCGCTCGGACGCGAGACAGCAGGGGCCCGTGAACACGCCGCGCCGCAGGTGCGGCAGGTTGAGCACAGTACTGTATGGGGGCACCTATTTCGAGATGGAGCACAACAGACGTGACCAGGTTCGACACCATCGAGCGCGCAGTCGCCGATATCGCCGCCGGTAAGGCGGTCGTCGTCGTCGACGACGAGGACCGTGAGAACGAGGGCGACCTCATCTTCGCGGCGGAAAAGGCGACCCCCGAGCTGGTCGCCTTCATGATTCGCTACACCTCGGGTTATATCTGTGTGCCGCTCACAGGCGAGGACTGCGATCGGCTCGGCCTGCCGCCGATGTACGCGCAGAACCAGGACAAGCACGGCACCGCCTACACCGTGTCGGTCGATGCCAGGGAGGGCATCACCACCGGTATATCCGGCGCCGACCGTGCCACCACCATGCGACTACTCGCCGACCCGAATGCGAAGGCCGACGATCTGACCCGTCCGGGTCACGTGGTTCCGTTGCGCGCCAAGGAGGGCGGCGTGCTGCGTCGTCCCGGCCACACCGAGGCCGCGGTCGATCTGGCGCGGATGGCCGGATTGCAGCCTGCCGGTGTCATCTGCGAGATCGTGAGCCAGAAGGACGAGGGCCATATGGCCCGCACCGAGGAGCTGCGCGTTTTCGCCGACGAGCACAATCTGGCGCTGATCTCCATCGCGGAGATGATCGCCTGGCGGCGCAAGCACGAGAAGCAGGTCATTCGGGTCGCCGAGGCCAGGATCCCCACGGCGCACGGCGAATTCAAGGCCGTCGGCTATCAGAGCATCTACGACGATGTCGAACATGTCGCGTTGGTGCGCGGCGATATCGATGACGGTGACGATGTGTTGGTGCGGGTGCATTCCGAGTGCCTCACCGGCGACGTCTTCGGTTCTCTGCGCTGCGATTGCGGTCCGCAGTTGGACGCCGCACTGGAGATGGTGGCCCAGGAGGGTCGCGGTGTGGTCCTCTACATGCGCGGACACGAGGGTCGCGGCATCGGTCTGATGCACAAGCTGCAGGCTTACCAGCTGCAGGATTCTGGTCACGATACCGTCGATGCGAATCTGGAGCTCGGCCTGCCCGCCGACGCCCGCGACTACGGCACCGGCGCGCAGATCCTGGTGGATCTCGGGATCCGGTCCATGCGCCTGCTCACCAACAATCCGGCCAAGCGCGTCGGACTGGACGGCTATGGGCTGAAGATCACCGAGCGGGTGCCGATGCCGTTGCGCGCCAATGCCGAAAACCTGCGGTACCTGCGAACCAAGCGGGACCGGATGGGCCACGACCTGATCGGGTTGGATGAACTCGATCTCGGCGAGACCGCGCAGTGATTTCTCACATCGACGCAGCCTGGAAGGGAATTCAGTGAGCGAGCGGAGCGAGCCAACCATGTCACAGCGTGCATCGCGCATGCCGAAGCCGAGCGCCAGCGAGGCGCGGGCATGAGCGGCACTGGCGTACCCAGCTTCGAGCTGTCGGATGCCAAGGATCTGAAACTCGGCATCGTCGCCTCGCGTTGGCACACCCAGATCTGCGACACCCTCGTCGCGAATGCGGAGAAGGTGGCCAAGGATGCGGGCGTCGAGCACATCACCGTGGTGCGGTGCGCGGGTGCGATGGAACTTCCGGTGGTTGCTCAGGAATTGGCCCGCTCACATGACGCGGTGGTCGCGCTCGGTGTGGTGATCCGCGGTGGCACACCGCATTTCGAATACGTCTGTGATGCGGTGACGGCCGGTCTCACGCGGGTATCGCTCGATGCGGGTACGCCCGTGGCCAACGGCGTGCTGACCACCAATAACGAGGCGGAGGCGCTGGACAGGGCCGGATTGCCGGGCTCCGCCGAGAACAAGGGCGAACAGGCGGCCGCGGCAGCACTCGATGCCGCGTTGACGCTGCGCGCTCTGCGGCCGTAGACCATGCCGGTCGTTCGCATCTGGCGTAGAGGCCAGGCCGCGGCTACCGAATCGAGCTCCGGCGAGTGGGAGCTCGAGGTGCGGCCGCATCGCGCGGTTCGGACCGCATGGACCGTCGCGGTGCTGCTCGTCGCCGGGTTCACCGCAGGCGGCTTACTATTGCGTCACGGTTCGACGGGCGTGAACTTCCGCCTCGCGGACCAGTTCGCGATGATCGGCATCGGCGTACTCGGTGCGGCAGCGGTGCTCCTACTGACCCGGCCGCGCGTACGTGTCGGCAAGCGCGGCGTCTCGGTGCGGAACATCCTGGGTGACACCGAATTCCCCTGGGAGTACATCCGCGGTGTCTCCTTTCCGGACCGAAAGTCCTGGGCCCGCCTCGAACTGGTCGACGACGACTACGTCCCCCTCATGGCAATCCGCTCCAACGACAAGCAACGCGCTGTCGAGGCCTTGGACAAGCTGCGGATGCTGGGCGCGAAATATACTGCCGCGCAGGAGTAGGCGGGTGTATTGCTATCGGATTGCATGAGATCCGAAGCCCGCGTACTCGCCGATGCATTCACTAACGATCCGCTCATGGCCTACTTCTAGCCGATTGCGGCTCGCCGCCGAACAGCCTTGCCGCTGTTCCGCGATTCGCGCATCGGCCGGTGCTCTATCCGATGCTGCGGACCGGATAGAGCAGCAGCAGGTCAGCGGGTGTCGCCGAGGACGGCGCCTTCGCGCCTCGGGTCCGCACCGCCGATCCAGCCATCGCCGTCGCGCTGCAATGCGCTGAGGCCGCTGGATTGGGGTGCGACCGAGACTTGGTGGCCGAGTTCGCGCAGGCGTAGGACCAGCGGATCGTGATCGCCGTTATCGGTGGCATTGATGGCGGGGTGCTCGCCGCCGACGCCGGTCGCCGGACTGTTTCCGGCGCCGAAGGCGAGCGCGGAGACCGCCTGTTGTGGGTCCAGGCCCCAATCCAGGACGCCGATCAGGGCTTTCACGACGAACTGGATGATCACCGAACCGCCGGGGGAGCCGGCGACCTGGGTCAGATCGCCGCGGGAGCCGTCGGCATTGTGGTCGAAGACCAGAGTCGGGCTCATCGAGCTGCGCGGCCGCTTACCCGGCTGCACGCGATTGGCGACGGGGGCGCCATCGGTGCCGAGCGGATCGGCGGAAAAATCGGTGAGCTGGTTGTTCAGCACGAATCCGTCGACGAGATGGAACGATCCGAAGGCCGATTCCACCGTGGTGGTCATCGAGGCGGCATTGCCGTATTTATCGACCACCGAAATATGGCTGGTGCCGTGCTCGGGCGGCTGTGGCCCGACGCCCAGCGGCACCGGGCCGAAATCGCCGGGCTGCGCGGTGCCCATGCTGTGGCCGGGATCGATGAGACCGGCGCGCTGCTTCAGATAATCCCTGTTCAGCAGGGTCTGCGGCGAATTACCCGGCAGCGGAATGAAATCCGTATCGGCGACGTACTTGTTCCGGTCGGCGTAGGCGAGCCGCTCGGCCTCCGAGATCAGATGCACCGCTTCGGCCTTCGGTTTGCCGCCGTTGCGGTCGATATTGTCCGGCCTCAGCGCGGACAGGTCGAAGTTCTCCAGGATGCCGAGGGTGGCCGCGACGGTGATGCCGCCCGAGGACGGGCTCGGCATACCGCAGATCTCGTGCGTGCGGTAGTTCGTGCAGAGTGCGGTCCGCTTCTTGGCCTGATATCCGGCGAGGTCGTTGGCGGTGACGAGGCTCGGGGTGCGCCCGCCCGCAGTGGATCCGGCCGCGTCGACGATGTCGTGGGCGATGGCGCCGGTATAGAAGGCATTCGCGCCGTCGGTGGCAATGGCGTTCAAAGTCTTGGACATTGCCGGGTTGGTCAGTAGGGTGTCGGCCCGTTTCGGGGTGCCGTCCGGATTGAGGAAGTAGGCCTTCGCGGACTCGTCCACCGCGAGATCCTTGGCGGATTCGGCGATCTGACCGGTCAGGCGCGGACTGATCGGGAAGCCGCGATCGGCCAGCCCGATGGCCGGGTCGAACAGGTCCCGCCAAGCGGTCTTGCCGTGGTCGCGATGCGCCAGTTCCAGCATGCGCAAGACGCCGGGCACGCCGATCGAGCGTCCGCTCGCACGGGCACTCGGCTTCGGCTCGGTCCGATCGGTATCGCTGACCCAGCGCAGATAATTCTCGGTCGCCGCCGCCGGGGCGATCTCCCGACCGTCGTACGCCTCCACGCTCTTGCTGGCCGCGTCGTAATAGAGCATGAACGAGCCACCACCGATGCCGGAGGCCTGCGGCTCCACCAACCCGAGCACCATCTGCGCCGCGATGAGTGCATCCGCGGCCGTGCCGCCGTTGCTCAGCACCTCGCAGGCGGCCTTGGTAGAGACCGGGTTGGCCGTGGACACCGCATAGGTCTTGGTGCGCACCGCCGTCATATCGGATCGGTAGCCGGTCGCGATCTCCGGATTGGTGCTCAAATCCTTGGTCGCGCCAGGTGCCGCACCCGCTGAGGTCGCGACCACCGGGGTCCCGTTCGGCGTCGCACTACACGCCGCGTTCGCCGGTGTGTCATCGGATGAACATCCGCTGACAACGCCGACGATGAGCGTGAGCGCCGCCGCGGCGCTGACCCAGGTTCTTCGCGTGCCACTCATGGACCGCACTGTATCGCCGATCGGCGAGCGTCGCGTGGAATCCGGTGCCCAGCACTGGTGAGTTCAGCGAAAACGGTTAGTGGGCAATCGCATTGGGCACCCGTTGGGATGCGATTTCTGCGGGATTGAGCGCTGAGGTCGCCGCTCGAAGCCAGCCGTCGGTAACCTGGCACGGTGGCGATCGAGACGGTGTTGTTCGACTTCTCCGGCACGCTCTTCCGGCTGGAACCCGATGAAACCTGGGCCGATCTGGTCGGGGCCGATGGCAAACCCCTGGACCGGTCGCAGCAGGAGGCGATCCTGGATCGGATGACGAGGCCGGTCGGTGCCAGTGCGGTCTTCGATGCCGAGGGCCAGCTGGCCTGGGAGCGGCGGGATCTGGATCCGGCAATGCACCGAAGCTCCTACCACGAGGTGCTGCGACAAGCCGGGCTGCCGACACCGGCGTTGGTCGAGCGGCTCTACGACTGGATGCTCGACCCGCTGGTCTGGACACCGTACCCGGATACCGGTTCCGTGCTGAAAACCCTTGCGGCACAGGGTATCCCGGTCGCAGTGGTGAGCAATATCGCCTTCGATATCCGCCCGGCGTTCGCCGCCAACGGTTGGGATCGGCTCGTCGCCGCGCACACGCTGTCGTTCGAAGTCGGTGCGGTGAAGCCGGATCCACGGATCTTCCTGGCCGCGGTGGAACAACTCGGTGTGCGTCCCGAAATGGCGCTCATGGTCGGCGACAGTGCCGTGGCCGATGGTGGTGCGGTAGCGGCGGGCTGCGGTTTCGCGCTGGTCGATCCGTTGCCGACGGTCGAGCGCACCGAAGGTCTGCTCGAGGTGCTGCGGCGACACGAACTGGCCTAATATCCAGTATGTGACCTACGACACACTCTGCTGTTCCTGAATGTCGATGTCCCTGAACTGAATTAGCTTGCTGTGACGCCCACCACATCACGGTGCGCAAGCTCGACGGGGAGTGGCCATGGATGAAGCCGAGGCATATTTCGAATCTTCGGCGGTGCGGACGGCGCGTCCCGTCGGCCTGCCCGAATCGGTCCGCGAGGCCAGAGAAGCCGCATTGGGACTTGCGGGCTTCGGCCTCGCCTATCCGGTCGTCATGGGCTTGATCGCGGGGGACGAGGCGGCCAGATCCGCGACCCTGCAATTCGGCTGCAGTTGGGTGCTCGGCCTCGCCGTACTGGTCCTCGGCCGTGGGTCGCGGGTGCGCCGCGTCGCGATCGTGTCGGCCGCGGTGCAGTGCGTCGCGGTGCTGCGGATTCACGTCGAGGCTGTCCCCGACTTGGCCGGGCTGATCGTCGTCCTGTTCGCGCTGGGTGCGTCGGCGACGATCGTCTACCAGCTGTGGCGACCAGAGGCCAAGGCGTGGTTCGACATCCGGGTCACCGACGCCGAGTGGTGAATACTCCGGATCAGGCGGGTTGTGCGGCCGGCTCGGCAGTCACGAGTGCTGATCGCGCGTAGCGCTGGGCGAGGACCGTGCAGGTCAATAGCTGGATCTGGTGAAAGACCATGAGCGGCAACACGATCAGGCCGACCGAGTGTCCCGCGAAGAGGACCGAGGCCATGGGGAGCCCAGTGGCCAAGCTCTTCTTCGAGCCGCAGAACACCGTGACGATCTGATCGGGACGGGAGAAGCTCAGGTGGCGACTGCCGAAGGTGGTGATCGTCAGGACCAGGGCGAGAATGCCTGCGCAAACCGCGACGGTGGCCAGTAGTGCCCGCGGCGAAATACCGCTCCAGATGTGTTCCACCATGCCCGCGCTGAAGGCGGCATAGACGACGAGATAGACCGAGCCGCGATCCACGGCCCTGGTGACAGTGGCATGCCGCAGCAGCCAGGTCATCCGGGGGCGCAAGAGTTGGCCTGCCAGGAAGGGCAGTAGCAACTGAACGACGATCGCGAGGAGCGCGGTGGGGGAGACGGTGGCATTGCCGGTGGTGTCCATGAGCAGCATGACCAGCAGCGGGGTCGCGAAGACGCCGATCAGATTCGACAGCGACGCGCTGACCACCGCGCCCGCCACGTTCCCGCGAGCAACCGAGGTGAAGGCGATCGATGACTGCACGGTCGACGGCACCAGACACAGGAAGAGCACGCCGGTGTAGAGATCATCGGTCAGCACCGACGGCACCAGCACGCGCAACGCCAGCCCGATCAGGGGGAAGACCAGATAGGTCACCGCCAGCACCGTCGAATGCAATCGCCAATGCCGCAAACCGGCGAGTGCCTCTCGGGGCTCGAGTCGGGCGCCGTACAACAGGAACAGCACACCGATCGCGACCTTGGTGATCCAGTCGAGCGCATCGCCCGCCACGCCTCGCGCGGGCAACAGCGCGGCAACCGCGACGCTGGCCAGGATGCCGAGCATGAACGCATCGAGACGGAGTTTGGCGAGGAACTTCACCCGTCGACCCTACGACTCCACGAATTGAACGCGGTAGGCGTTCAGAACGATATCTATAAACGCAAACTGTGATAATTGGAGCGTGTTCGAACCCGAACTGCTGCGCACCTTCCTCGCCGTCGAACGCGCGGGCGGTTTCACCGCCGCCGGTCGCATACTCGGTCTGCGTCAGTCGACGATCAGCGGCCATATCGCCCGTTTGGAGAAGGCCGCGGGCCGCGAGTTGTTCCGCCGCGATACCCGCAATCTCGCGCTGACCGCCGACGGCGCGGCCATGGTCGGCTTCGCCCGCACCATCCTCGACGCGCAGGGTGCGGCCGAGCGCTACTTCTCCGATTCCACCCTTACGGGCTTGATCCGTCTCGGTGCCTCCGATGATGTGATGGCCCACGAACTCCCCGACGTACTCCTGGAATTCCAGCGCACCCATCCGGGGGTCGATCTGGAACTCACCGTCGGCCTGAGCGAAAACCTCAAAACGCGCATGGAAACCGGCGAACTCGACTTGGTCGTCGGCAAACGCCTGCCCGGTGAGCGGCACGGCGAACTGCTCTGGCGCGATCGCCTGGTGTGGGCGGGCCGTTCGGCCCCAACGGAATTCGACGATCCGGTCCCGCTGGTCACCTATCCGCCGCCCAGCCTGACCCGCCGGATCGCACTGCAGGCTCTCGAACGCGACGCCAGGACCTGGCGCGTGACCTGCACCAGCGACAGCCAGCTCGGCCTGCGCGCTGCCGTCCTCGCCGGTCTCGGCGTCATCGTGCATGCCGAAACCCTGATCCCGGACGGTCTGCGCGTCCTCGTCGACCCGCGACTTCCGGTTCTCGGCGACCTCGAATTCGTCTTGATGCGCCGTCGCACGACCCTGTCCGCGCCCGAGCAGGCACTGTGCGATGCGATCGTCGCCAGTGCCCGCCGCTTCGGCTGAGCCGCCCGTGCGGATGTGTCGGGGCCGGTAGATAGGCTTGGATCCGTGGCAGATCCCGCGACCTACCGGCCGAAGCCGGGCACGATTCCCATTGAACCCGGTGTCTACAAATTCCGGGACGCACACGGGCGTGTGATCTATGTCGGCAAGGCGAAGAGCCTGCGCAGCAGGTTGAATTCGTACTTCGCCGATGTGGCTTCGCTGCATCCGCGGACCAAGCAGATGGTCACCACAGCGGCGAGCGTCGAATGGACCGTGGTCTCCACCGAAGTGGAAGCCCTTCAGCTGGAATACAACTGGATCAAGGAGTTCGATCCCCGATTCAACGTGCGGTATCGGGACGACAAGTCGTATCCGGTGCTGGCGGTCACCTTGAACGAGGAGTACCCGCGGCTGTTCGTCTATCGCGGCGCGCGCAAGAAGGGGGTGCGGTACTTCGGTCCGTACGCGCACGCCTGGGCCATTCGGGAAACCCTGGATCTGCTGCTGCGTGTCTTTCCCGCGCGCACCTGTTCCAACGGAGTCTTCAAGCGGCACAACCAGATCGGGCGGCCGTGCCTGCTCGGCTATATCGACAAATGCTCGGCCCCGTGCATCGGCCGCGTCGATGCCGACGAGCATCGCCGGATCGTCGAGGACTTCTGCGACTTCCTGGCCGGGCGCACCGATCGCATGGTGCGCGATTTGGAGCGCCGGATGCACGACGCCGCCGAGGACCTGGACTTCGAAACCGCCGCCCGGCTCCGCGACGACGTTCAAGCGCTACGGCGGGCACTGGAGAAGCAGGCCGTCGTCCTCGGCACCGGCACCGACGCCGATGTGGTCGCCTTCGCCATCGATGAACTCGAGGTGGCGGTGCAGATCTTCCACGTCCGCGATGGCCGCGTGCGCGGTCAGCGCGGCTGGGTGGTCGACAAATCCGGCGACGCCATCGACGGCCAGGAGGCCGGTGGCGAGGTGGCCGCGCTGGTCGAGCAGTTCCTCACCCAGTTCTACGGCGAACAGGCCGCGCAGGCCGAACAGGGCGAGGACGAACACGGCGAGGCCGAACACCCCGCCACTGCGGTGCCGCGCGAGGTGCTGGTGCCGGAACTGCCCGCCGATGCCGAGCAGGTGGAGGAATGGCTGAGCAAACTGCGCGGCTCGGCGGTGCGGCTGCGGGTGCCCCAGCGCGGTGACAAGAAGGCGCTCGCCGAAACTGTGCAGCGCAATGCGATGGAGGCGCTGGCCCAGCACAAACTCAAGCGCGCGGGCGATCTGACCTCGAGATCCGCTGCACTGCAAGACATTCAAGATGCCCTCGATCTGGACAGCGCGCCGCTACGAATCGAGTGTGTGGATATCAGCCACGTGCAGGGCACTGATGTGGTGGCTTCGCTGGTGGTGTTCGAAGACGGGCTGCCGCGCAAGTCCGAGTACCGACACTACGCGATCAAGGAGGCCGCGGGCGAGGGCCGCTCCGACGATGTCGGCAGCATCGCGGAGGTGACCAGGCGGCGGTTCTATCGCCTGCGCCGTGAACGCGACGAACTGGCGGCCGAGGAACTGGCATCCGGCCCGGAGGAAGGACATGCCGACGGCGATCTCGAACTAACCGCACGTCCTGGCATTGATCCACGCACCGGCCGTCCGCGGAAATTCGCCTACCCGCCCAATCTCTATGTAGTCGACGGCGGCGCACCTCAGGTGGCCGCCGCCGTCGAGGTCCTCGACCAACTCGGCATCACCGATGTCGCGGTGATCGGTCTGGCCAAACGGCTGGAGGAGGTGTGGGTGCCGGGGGAGAGCGATCCGGTGATCATGCCGCGCAATAGCGAGTCGCTATATCTGCTGCAACGGGTGCGCGACGAGGCGCACCGCTTCGCCATCACGTTCCACCGCAGCAAACGCTCCCGCCGGATGACCGCATCCGCATTGGACTCGGTGCGTGGCCTGGGCGAGTCCCGCCGGACCGCGCTCGTTACGCATTTCGGGTCGGTTGCCAAACTGAAGGAGGCCACCGTCGAGCAGATAACCGAGGTGCCCGGCATCGGTGTGGCGACCGCGAACGCTGTTTTGGCCGCATTGCGGGAGGAATAAGACACCTACGTTGTGTGTCTGCGCCCGATACCGGAACCGGTGCGGGATGATCGACAGGCACCCTGACACAGATCCGGTAGGACATGACACGCGTCGAATCGAACAACAGTGCGGGCAGCCCGCGGTCGACCGCTGGGCGGACCGGTCCCGCGGGCACTCTCGGCGCACCTGTCGAACGCGGCGACGGCAACCCACCGCAGCCGAAGGTCGAGGTGGTCATCGTGACCGGCCTATCCGGCGCGGGTCGCGGCACCGCCGCCCGTGTACTCGAGGATCTGGGTTGGTATGTCACCGATAACCTGCCACCGGAGCTGATCGGCCCGATGGTGGAACTCGGCGCCTCCGCCGAACCGCCGATTCGCCGCCTCGCGCTGGTCATGGATGTGCGCAGCCGCTTCTTCACCGGCGATCTCTCGGCGGTCACCGATCAGCTGCGATCGGCGGGAGTACCGACCAGGATCTTGTTCCTGGAGGCCTCCGATGACGTGCTGATCCGACGCTTCGGCTTCGCGCGCCGACGCCACCCGCTGCAGAGCGAAAGCGCCGACGGTACGCTCTCGGCGGGCATCGCGGCCGAACGGATACGCCTGTCTGCCGTGAAAACGGCGGCCGACCTGGTGATCGACACGACCGAACTCTCGATCCACCAGCTCCACCGCAAGTTGGAGGAGGCCTACGGCGGCGGGGCGCCCACCGCACTGCAGCTGACGGTGCAGTCATTCGGATTCAAGTACGGGGTTCCACTCGATGCGGACATGGTGTTGGATGTGCGTTTTCTACCCAATCCGCATTGGATACCGGAACTTCGGGAACATTCGGGACAGGAGACCGTGGTCAGCGAGTATGTATTGTCGCGTCCCGGCGCGGCCGATTACTTGAGCACCTGCCACCACCTGGTCGACCTGACGACGAATGGTTACCGCCAAGAGGGGAAGCGATACATGACGGTGGCAGTTGGCTGCACCGGAGGTAAACACCGCAGCGTTGCGATCGCCGAGGCACTCGGCGAACTGATCGGCTCCGCGGTGTTCGATTCACTGCAGGCAGAGAAATCCGGTCCAGCCGATGTCGTACGAGTCGTGCACCGGGATCTGGGGCGCGAATGACGGGGTGGGAATCGGATCCCGCCATAGTTGCGCTCGGTGGCGGGCACGGCCTGTACGCGACGCTCACCGCGGTGCGGCGGCTGACCAGAAAGATCAGCGCGGTGGTGACCGTCGCCGATGACGGCGGTTCATCGGGCAGACTGCGCGCCGAACTCGGTGTGCCACCGCCCGGCGATCTGCGCATGGCCCTCGCGGCGCTGGCCGCCGACGGTGAGGATGTGTGGACGCGCACCGTGCAGCATCGCTTCGGCGGCACTGGCGCACTCGCCGGACATTCGGTCGGCAATCTGATCCTCGCCGGGCTGACCGAGGTGCTCGGCGATCCGGTCGCTGCGCTGGACGAGGTCGCCAAGATGTTGCGTATCACCGGGCGGGTGCTGCCGATGTCGCCCATCGCCCTCGATATCGAGGCGGATGTTTCTGGGCTGGAAGCGGACCCACGCGTGAGCCGCTGCATCCGCGGCCAGGTCGCCATCGCGACGACACCGGGTAAGGTGCGGCGCGTGCGGCTGATTCCGTCCGATCCGCCCGCCAGTCCGGAGGCCACCTCGGCCATCGAACACGCCGATGTCGTTGTGCTGGGCCCGGGTTCCTGGTTCACCAGCGTGATTCCGCACGTGCTGGTGCCCGAATTGCGTGATGCGCTGGTGTATACCAGAGCGCGCAAAGTCCTGGTGCTGAATCTGGCCGCGGAGCCGGGAGAAACGGCGGGTTTCTCCGCGGAACGCCATCTCCATGTATTGTCCCAGCACGCACCGGAATTCGTGGTCGACGAGGTACTGGTCGATTCCGGGTCGGTGCCGGAAGGTCGCGAAAGAGAACATGTGGCCAGGGCTGCCGAACAATTGCGGGCGCGAGTAACCTTCTCCGATGTCGCCGAAGCGGGAACCGACCGGCATCACCCCGGAAAGCTTGCCGCCGCACTGGATCAGCTGATCCGGCAACCTCGGCCACATATGGCAGGGCTTCGAGTCGAGGGACGGCACATGGGTCAGGATGTGCGTTCCGGGTTGGGTGGAAAGGAGCGCGTCTCGTGGCGATGACAGCCGAAGTGAAGGACGAACTGAGCAGGCTCACGGTCTCGCAGGTGAGTTCCCGCAAGGCGGAACTGTCTGCGCTGCTGCGGTTTGCCGGCGGCCTGCACATCGTCGGCGGGCGGGTGATCGTCGAGGCCGAGGTGGATATGGGTTCCATCGCGCGGCGGCTACGGCGGGAGATCTTCGAGCTGTACGGCTACGGCTCCGATGTGCACGTGCTCGGCGCGGGCGGTCTACGCAAGACCTCGCGCTATGTGGTGCGGGTGTCCAAGGAGGGCGAGGCGCTGGCCAGACAGACCGGTCTGCTCGATGTGCGCGGACGTCCAGTGCGAGGTCTGCCCGCCCAGGTGGTCGGTGGCAGTATCGGCGATGCTGAAGCCGCTTGGCGTGGAGCGTTTCTCGCGCATGGCTCGCTCACCGAACCGGGTCGCTCCTCGGCGCTCGAGGTCAGCTGCCCCGGTCCGGAGGCCGCGCTGGCGCTCGTCGGCGCGGCGCGGCGGCTCGGCATCACCGCCAAGGCGCGTGAGGTGCGCGGCACCGATCGGGTCGTGGTGCGCGACGGCGAGGCGATCGGCGCACTGCTGACCCGGATGGGTGCGCAGGACACCCGGATCGTCTGGGAGGAGCGCAGGCTGCGCCGCGAGGTGCGGGCCACCGCGAACCGCCTGGCCAATTTCGACGATGCGAATCTGCGCCGATCGGCCCGTGCCGCGGTCGCCGCCGCCGCGAGAGTCGAACGCGCACTGGATATTCTGGGCGACGAGGTGCCCGACCATTTGGCCGCCGCTGGCAAGCTGCGGGTGCAGCACCGCCAGGCGTCACTGGAGGAACTCGGCCAGCTCGCCGATCCGCCGATGACGAAAGACGCTGTGGCAGGCCGGATTCGACGGCTGCTGTCGATGGCGGACCGCCGGGCCAAGGAGTTGGGCGTACCCGATACCGAATCGGCCGTCACCGCCGAACTGCTCGACGAAGCGTGAGCCGAATCGCCGTCCGGATGGGCGGCGATTCGTATTTTCCGAGGCTGAGCTGTCTACCCGGCTAACGGTCCGAGGTCCGGCGCCAGGCCGCCGCGGTCACGGGTGTCGGACCTGCTCGGGCGGCATGTGGCCGTGGTGAGCATCGGATTCCGTAGTGAGCGGAAACAAGGGCGCGGACGGCGCACTAGTGCGCTGAAACCACACGGACGGGCGTCTGCGCAGGTCCCACGTCCTCACGAATGCCAGGTGCGTGTCGGAGAGTGCACGGCTGGGCACTAGTGTGGTTATGGCATCGGAATGAATCCGCTTGAAAGCTGAGGAGCGATAACGTGACTGTCCGGGTAGGCATCAACGGCTTCGGCCGTATCGGACGTAACTTCTTCCGGGCGGTGGAGGCGCAGAAGGCGCTCGGCACCACCGACATCGAGATCGTCGCGGTCAACGACCTCACCGACAACGCGACGCTGGCCACTCTGCTGAAGTACGACTCGATCCTGGGCCGCCTGCCGCAGGACGTGTCGCTGGACGGCGATGACACCATCGTGGTCGGCGAGCAGCGGATCAAGGCGCTGGCCATCAAGGAGGGCCCGGCCGCCCTGCCATGGGGTGACCTCGGCGTCGACGTGGTCGTCGAATCCACCGGCATTTTCACCGACGCGACCAAGGCGAAGGGCCACATCGCCGCGGGCGCCAAGAAGGTCATCATCTCCGCGCCCGCCAAGGGTGAGGATCTGACCGTCGTCATGGGCGTCAACGACGACAAGTACGACGGCAGCCAGAACATCATCTCCAACGCCTCCTGCACCACCAACTGCCTCGGTCCGCTGGCGAAGGTCCTCAACGACGAGTTCGGCATCGTCAAGGGTCTGATGACCACCATTCACGCCTACACCCAGGACCAGAACCTGCAGGACGGCCCGCACAAGGATCTGCGCCGCGCCCGCGCTGCCGCGCTGAACATCGTGCCGACCAGCACCGGCGCCGCGAAGGCCATCGGCCTGGTGCTGCCCGAGCTGAACGGCAAGCTGGACGGCTACTCGCTGCGCGTCCCGATCCCCACCGGTTCGATCACCGACCTGACCGCGGATCTGGCCAAGAAGGCCACGGTCGAGGAGATCAACGCCGCGTTCAAGGCCGCCGCGGATGGCCCGCTCAAGGGCATCCTGAAGTACAGCGTGGACCCGATCGTGTCCAGCGATATCGTCACCGACCCGCATTCGTCGATCTTCGACGCGCCGCTGACCAAGGTCATCGACGACCAGGTGAAGGTGTACTCCTGGTACGACAACGAGTGGGGCTACTCCAACCGCCTGGCCGACCTCATCGGCCTCGTCGGCAAGTCGCTCTGACGCGCATGGCAGTCAAGACGCTCCAGGATCTGCTGAACGAGGGTGTCGAGGGTCGGGGCGTGCTCGTGCGCTCCGATCTGAACGTCCCCCTCGACGAGAACGGCGAGATTACCGACCCGGGCCGCATCATCGCCTCGGTGCCGACGCTGCGGGCGCTGGTCGAGGCCGGCGCCAAGGTGGTCGTCACGGCGCATCTGGGCCGCCCGAAGGGTGAGCCGGATCCGAAGTTCTCTCTCGCCCCGGTCGCGGTGAAGCTGGCCGAGCTGCTGGGCCGCAATGTCCAGCTGGCCGGTGACGTCGTCGGCTACGACGCGCTGTCACGCTCGGAGGGCCTGACCGACGGCGATGTGCTGCTGCTGGAGAATGTGCGCTTCGATCCGCGCGAAACCAGCAAGGACGATGCCGAGCGGGCCAAGCTGGCGGCGGCGCTGGTCGAGTTGGTCGGCGATGATGGCGCGTTCGTCTCCGACGGCTTCGGTGTGGTGCACCGCAAGCAGGCTTCGGTCTACGACGTGGCCGAGTTGCTGCCGCATTACGCGGGCACGCTGGTCGCCGCCGAGGTCGAGGTGCTGGCCAAGCTGACCGAGAACTCGCAGCGCCCGTACGCGGTCGTGCTCGGCGGTTCCAAGGTCTCCGACAAGCTGGCCGTCATCGAGGCACTGGCCCCCAAGGTCGACACCCTGGTGATCGGCGGCGGCATGTGCTTCACCTTCCTTGCCGCACAGGGGCTTTCGGTCGGCGGCTCGCTGCTGCAGGAGGAGATGATCGAGACCTGCAAGGGCCTGCTGGAGCGCTACGCGGATGTCATCCACCTGCCACGCGATATCGTCGTCGCGGATAAGTTCGCGGCCGACGCGGATTCGAAGGTGGTGCCCGCCCACGAGATTCCGGACGGCTGGCTCGGATTGGATGTCGGTCCCGAGTCGGTGGACCGGTTCGCGGTACTGCTCACCGAGGCGAAGACGGTGTTCTGGAACGGCCCGATGGGCGTATTCGAGTTCGAGAACTTCGCCGCCGGTACCCGGGGTATCGCTGAGGCGATCGTGACGGCGACGGGCAAGGGTGCGTTCACCGTTGTCGGCGGTGGCGATTCGGCCGCAGCCGTGCGCGCGCTCGGCCTGCCCGATGACGGTTTCTCGCACATCTCCACCGGTGGCGGCGCATCCCTGGAATACCTCGAGGGCAAGGAATTGCCCGGTATCGCGGTACTGGAGGACTGAACCATGGCACGCAAACCGCTCATCGCGGGCAACTGGAAGATGAACCTCAACCACCTCGAGGCCATCGCCCTGGTGCAGAAGATCGCCTTCGCGCTGCCGGAGAAGTACTTCGCCAAGGTCGACGTCGCGGTGATTCCGCCGTTCACCGATATCCGCAGCGTGCAGACTCTCGTCGAGGGTGACAAGCTGCTGCTCACCTATGGTGCGCAGGATGTTTCGACACACGACGCGGGCGCGTACACCGGTGAGATCAGCGCCGCGATGCTGTCCAAGCTGGGCTGCACCTTCGCGGTCGTGGGCCACTCGGAGCGGCGGCAGTACCACTCAGAGGACGACGCCACCGTGCTGGCCAAGACGAAGCAGGCGCTGAAGTACGGGATCACCCCGATCGTGTGCATCGGCGAGGGTCTCAATGTCCGCGAGGCGAAGACCCACGTCGAGTACAACCTCGAGCAGTTGCGCGGCTCGCTCAAAGGCCTGACGGCCGAAGAGGTTTCGAAGATCGTCATCGCCTACGAGCCGGTCTGGGCCATCGGCACCGGTAAGGTCGCAACCCCCGCCGACGCGCAGGAAGTCTGCGGTGCGATTCGCGCGGAGCTCGTCGAACTGGCCTCCGCCGAGGTCGCGGCGGGTGTGCGGGTGCTCTACGGGGGGTCGGTGAATGCCAAGAACGTCGGCGAGTTGGTCGCGCAGACCGATATCGACGGCGCACTTGTCGGCGGTGCGTCGCTCAAGGGTGACGAATTCGCCACGCTGTCCGCGATTGCCGCGGGTGGTCCGCTGCCCTGACGGGTGAATGTTCAAACCAGCCCGGTAGCACGCCTGATCGCGTGTTGCCGGGCTGATTTGCGTTCGGGACTTCCCGCTCGGGGCGAGGCGTACCGGTGCCGGTGGTGCGATGCTGTTCGCGTCTGAAGATCCAGTTGGCCGACAAGGACTTTCACGTGAGATCAACGAAGGCGCGCGCACTGGTCACGGTTGCGCTTATGGCGTTCACCGCGTTCGGGGCCGGATGCTCCGACGATTCCCCATCAGCGGTGGGGACCATATCGAGTTCCGGGGCGGCTCCCACCAACCAGGATGCCGGGCACCTGAAGCTGGACCAGCTGGTGGGCGAATGGAACGGCGCGAAGTCGACCTTTATCGCGGGCGGAACCGCGGACAATCCGATCAAGAGCGATATCACCTCACGCTGGCACTGGATCGGCAAGACGGGCAATAACTTCATGCAGGAGGAGGCCGAGGGAACCTTCGGCGGCAAACCGTACTACCGGCTCGGCACACTCGGTTATTCGCCGACCGACGACCGCTACGAATGGTCGACGGTGGACAGCGTGACGCCGATGATGATGACCTACAAGGGCGCCAAGGGCAGCGGCGGCGCTGCCGACATCGAGGTGGCCGGGGAGTTCACCGATCCGGGCGTGCTCGGTCCGCAGTTCGTCGGCAAGCCGATTCCGATGCGGACGGTGATCGAACTGGAGTCGGCGGATCGGGTGACCATGGAACTCTACTTCGCGCCGCCCGGGGAGGCGGAGCGGATTGCGGACCGAGTGATCCTGACGCGGAAGTAGTCGGAATCAGAGGTGATTCACGATGAAACCGCTGGCTGTTAGTGCCAGCTCGAGTGGCTCGTCGCGCGGGTCCATCGAGATCTCGGCGGTCCGGACGTCCGGATAGTGCACATGTAACCGGTACAGGGTGCCGCGCAGGAGGTGGGCGAGTTCGGCGGGCTGCTTGGTGGCGTGCACGATGTACAGCACGGCCGTGGTACCGGAAATGCCGACCGAGCATTCGGCCAGGAGCGCGCCATCGGGGTCGATGAAGCCCAAAGTGAAGATGGTGTGCAGGAATTCGTCTCGCGCGGCTAGTAGTGCGGTGACGGCATCCACATCCCAGCCGCCGTCTTCGGTGCGGCGGGCGCGCCCGGCGGCGGTGTAGAGCTCCGCGTAGCGCACGAGGGTCACCGGTGACGGCGGCGTGGGCAGCTTCTCGATGTGGGCGGACGGAAGATCAGGCCACGGACCGATCTCCACATGCCAGGTGCGTTTGCGGTCTGGGTGGCGCAGATCCGGTGTGCGGGAGGCATTTTCGTCCACGGCTACGCCGCGCGCAGTGTCAGGCCGAAGCCGTTGGTATTGCGCAGGATCAGCGTGTCCGCGTCAACGGTGGCCGTCGTCTTGCCGTCGAGTGCTTTCAGCACCCCCTGTTCGACCTCCATGATCTCCGGTGCGCACGCCATCTTCGTGGTTCCGATCTGGAACGTGACGTCCGGACCGTTTGCGGCCGGTGATGGGGTGGCGTGACCGGTCATACGATTGCATCCGGTGTTGCCGGAGACCCCACCGTCCGCCGCGATGGTGAGCGTGGGCTTCACATCGTCCAGCGTCTGCGAACGGATCTGCGCATCGGGCGTCATCAAGGCGGAGATGATCCATGTCGTGCCGATGAGCGGCTTATCGGGCTGGGCGACCTTCTTGTCCAGCAAAGTGACCGTTATTTCCTTCCCGGTCAGCGTCAGTGTCGAATCGTCGATCCGCCATTTGGGCAGCGACGTCAACACCTTGTCCTGCCAACTATCGGCCTGGTCACGTTCCTCCGGACATGCCAGCAGTGTGCTCGCGAGCGTCCCGACGTGCAGGATCCCATTGGTCAGATCCACCGTGCCGTCGGCCGTATTACAGCCGGAATTCGCCGAGATCTTGCCATCGGCAAAGGTGAGGATCATCGGCCCGCCGCCAGGAATCTGCTGCCCCACGACCCCGGTCGAGACAAATGTCCGTCCCATCGGAGACCCCGCCGGTTTCTCCTCTTGCTTGTCATCACCCGAACACCCGGCCACCAGACCGGCCGCCATAGCCAGCAGAACCCCGACGCGCACCGTTGTAGCCGACATGTAGCCGATGGTACGGGCGTCGCCGCTGGAAACCGCGCAACTCAGCTGCCGACCACAAACAACCAGCGGTCCGGCCCGGCATCGAGCGCGAAGACCCGATCCCGCTGCTCGACCAGCAGCCCCGGCCTGCCATCGGACGGACCCGCGCCCAGGCCGTTGCCAGCACCAGCGCACCGTTGAGCGAAATAGCGAACGGCACGTATTTCGACCCGTAGCTATGCTCGGGCCCGTGACCACTGCCGATGCGACGACACCTTTATCCACTTGGGCGCCGTTACGGTCGCGAATCTATCGGGCGCTCTGGATCGCGCAGTTGGTCTCGAATCTGGGTACCTGGATGCAAACCGTTGGGGCGCAGTGGATTCTGGTCGACGCGCCCAATGCCGCGACATTGGTGGCATTCGTACAGACGGCGACGACATTGCCGGTGATGCTGTTGTCGATTCCGTCGGGGGTGTTGGCGGATCTGTTGGATCGGCGCAGGTTGTTGGTGGGGGCGCAGTCGGCTATGGCGGTGTTGGCAGCGGTGCTCGCGGTATCGACGGCGACTGGGCACACGACTCCCGGCGTGCTGTTGACGTTGCTGTTCCTGCTCGGGTGCGGGCAGGCGTTGACGGGACCGTCTTGGCAGGCCATTCAGCCAGAACTCGTTGCGCGCGAAGAGATTCCATCCGCCGCGGCGCTGGGCAGCATGAATATCAATATCGGGCGCGCGGTCGGGCCGGCCATCGCGGGTGTGCTGGTTTCGGTGTCGGGGCCGACGCTGGTGTTCGCACTGAATGCGGTCTCATTCGTCGGCATTGTCACAGTGTTGGTCAGTTGGCGCAGACCGGCGAAGGAACGGAAGCTGCCCAGTGAACGTCCGCTGGCCGCGCTGCAGGCGGGCACCCGGTTCATTCGCGCCGCGCCCGCGATCCGTCGGGTGCTGTTGCGCTCGATTCTGTTCATCGCCCCGGCGAGCGCGGTGTGGGCGCTGCTGCCCGTGATCGCCCGTGACGAGCTCGGCTTGTCCTCATCCGGCTACGGTCTGCTGCTCGGCGCGCTCGGCCTCGGCGCGGTGACGGGTGCGGTCGGCCTGGGTCGGGTGCGCACGCTGCTGACCCCCACACAGCGTTTGACCGCGGCCGCGATCTTGTTCGGCATCGCATCGGCGGGTGCGGCTGTGCTGCACAGCGTGCCCGTGGTGCTCGTGCTGTTGGTCGGAGCCGGATTCGCCTGGCTGCTGGCCATGTCGACGATGAACGCGACCATGCAACTGCTGCTGCCGGCGTGGGTGCGGGCGCGTGGGTTGTCGGTGTACATGCTGGTGTTCATGGGCGGCCAGGCACTCGGTTCGCTGGTATGGGGGCTGGTCGCGGGCGCGGTTGGCCCGGTGGCCGCGCTACTGGTGGCGGCGGTGCTGTTGGCAGGTTCCGCGCTGAGTTCGGTCTGGCTGCCGATCCGCCACAATGCGGAGGAATTGGATCTGAGCCCGAGCGCCTTCTGGCCGGAACCGCAACTCGTGGTCGAACCGGATCCTGAGGACGGACCGGTGCTGGTGCTGCGCACCTACGATGTCCCGCCGGAGAAGGTCGATGAATTCCTGGCCGCGATGGTGTTCGTCGGACGGTCCATGCAGCGCACCGGCGCGATGGAATGGCGGCTGTATCGCGATGTCGGGGTGGTCGACCGCTATGTGGAGGCATTCGTGGTGCGCTCGTGGTCGGAGCATATGCACCAGCATCAGGTACGCCTGACCGCCCAGGACCAACTGCGCGAACGCGCCGTCGCGGAGTTCATGATCGGCCAGGACACCACCACACACCTGGTCGCGGTAGACACACCGTAGGTCGCGTCGAGCCGGGGTGGATTATGCGGGTAACGACGCACACCCATAGACTGTCCGGCATGCGGATGTTCCTGGATATCCTCCTGATCATCACCAGCGTGCTGCTGGTGCTGCTGGTGCTGCTGCACCGCGCCAAAGGTGGAGGTCTGTCCAGCTTGTTTGGTGGCGGCGTGCAGTCCAGCCTTTCGGGGTCGACCGTCGTCGAGAAGAACCTCGACCGCATCACCATCTTCACCGGCTTGATCTGGCTCATCGCCATTCTCGGTATCGGCTTGGAGATCAAGTTCGCTTGAGTTGCCTGGCGACGATGACGGCAGCCGCTGTCGCCACCGCCAACACGAGGGTCGCGATTACGAAAGCCGTCGAATAACCGTCGCCGATTACCGGTGCGACGACCAGTGGACCCAGCATCTGCCCCGCACCATAGCCCGCGGTGAGTGTGGCCGTAGCCCGGTGGTCGGTCAATTCGATGCCGATCTGGATCGCGAGCATGCAGATGCCCATGAACGTCCCGCCGAACAGCGCCGCCGCGATGATCGCCGACCACATGGTCGTCGAGCAGGCGAGCAGGGCCGACGACGCGCACTGCGCGAGAAGCGCGAGTACCAAGGCGGTCGTCGGCGTCCAGCGATGGGCGGCAATGCTCCAGAGCACCGCCGGTGCGGCGGCCCCGCCGACGATCACCCACATCGCCGACCCGACCGTCGCGTTGTGCGCGCCGACGGCGGCGACCAAGAAGGTGCCCAGCACGATATAGCCGACGCCTTCGAGCGTGTAGGCGATGAACAGCGCGCGCCAAGCCGTACTCGTACGTTTCGCGCGGACCACCTCGATGCTCCGCAAGCCGTGAATATCCAGTCCGAAGGCGGGCAGCAAGAGCGCAGCGGTCAGTCCGGCGGCACCGAGCCACAGGCCCTGCCAGGACATCGTCGGTTGCGCTGCGAGCGCGAGCAATCCGGTGAACGCGATACCGAATCCGACCCCGCCGAAGGCGATGCCCGCCGCGTGCGGGCGGCCACCGAGGCGAGCGATCGCGCCGGCGCAGCCGACGAAGATCACCGCACTGGCCACCCCCGCGATCAGTCGTAGCAGCGCCGGGAGCATCACGGGGCCGGGCATCGCGACCAGGGCTTCGCTGGCCACCAGAACCACTGCCGAAATGCGAAAAGTATTGCGGCTGTTCAGATCCGGACGACGTGCGAGCAGCACCGCGCCCGTCAGATAGCCCGCATAGTTGGCGGCGGCGATGAGCGCGCCGGCGTGGGCATCGATGCGGTGCGCGTCCACCATCGTGGGCAGTAGCGGTGTGTAGGCGAAGCGTCCGACACCGACAGCGCCGGCAAGGCCCGCACCTGCGGCCAGTGCCGGTGCGAGGGTGCGGCGTGGGGTGTCGAGGAGAGCCGATGCGGTCACAAGATTCGACGGTATGATCCGTTTCCCAGCCTGTGAAATGCTTTCTGTGCACGATGTATACGCTCGACGCATGGATATCGAGCTGCGGCACCTGCGGGCGTACCTGGCGCTTTGCGAGGAAGCGAACTACACCCGCGCCGCCGCCCGGCTACACCTCAGCCAGCCCGCGCTGACCCGAACCATCCAGCAGTTGGAGCGTCTGGTCGAATGCCGGTTGATCGAGCGCACATCCCGGCGTTTCGAGCTGACCGACGAGGGAGCCGAACTGCTCGAGCACAGCAGACGCATCATCGGCGATATCGAGACCGTCCAGGCGGACCTGCGCATGCGCGCCACGATCGAGGTCGGCTTCTCCTGGCTGCTGCCCGATGCCTGGTTCGCCGCGATCCGCACCCGCTTCGAGGCGCTGGGCGGCCGGATTTCGTTGCGCCGCGTGGAGGATCCGATGGCGGCACTCGATGACCGCTCGATCGATATCGCCATCCACCGCAACGATATCTGGCTGCCGCACCATCTCGAATCCCGCGAAATCGATTCGGAGCGGCGGGTGCTGGCGGTTTCGGTGCATTCGCCGCTGGCAACCGCGGTCGAGGTGCGCTGGTCTGATCTCGCGCACTATCCGCTGGTGGCCAATACCGTTTCCGGCACCACCACTGCCGAATCGTGGGACGCGCCCGATCCCAACAGAACCGTCATCACCTGTACGAATTTCGACGAATGGATCGAGCTCGTCGCGGCGGAACGCGGTATCGGGATTGTGCCGGTGCTGGCGCGCACTCGGGCACCGCATCCGGGCGTGGTCTATCTCGACATCGTGGATGCGCCGCGCTCGCATATCTATCTGACCTGGCGGATCAAGCCGACGCCGTTGCGATCGGTGCAGCGCTTCCTGAGTCTCGTCTGAATCTCAGTCGTTGCGCGGGATGCGGCCGTCGACGTCGGTGAAACCGTATTCCTCGGCGAGATCCGCTATGCGCCAAGCCGATCCGGATCGTTGGCAGCGGTCCGGATCGGCGGCCAGTGCGACGACGGCGCGACCCGGAAAGCGGGGGGATTCGGCGTTGTCGAGGTCATAGCTGCCCTCACCGGGCAGGGTGACGACGCGCCGGCCGTCCTTATCGCGTGGCACCATTTGCAGCAGTTCGGTATCGACGATTCCGGGCCAGAGCGAGACCACTGTGACGCCCGACTCGGCGAGGTCGTCGGCCATATCGGAGGTGAGCCGGTCCAGCGCGGCCTTGGCTACGCCGTATACCGCGTTGTGCATGTAGCGCTCGGCGCCGGGGGAGGAGATATTGGCGATCAGGCCTGCCGATTCGATCAGCAGGGGGGCCGCGAAAACGCTTGCGACATAATGTGATCGGACGCCGACATCGAAGGTCTCATCCCAGGCCTGCGGCGGCACCTCCCAGAACGGTTTGCCCAACCAGCGCGCGGCGGCTGGGGCGTTGTAGACATTGTTCACCAGTACATCGAGTCGGCCGTGCTCATTACGGATCCGCTCGAATAGTCGCTCGACCGCATCATCGTCGCGGTGATCGCAGACGACCGGAACCCCGACGCCACCGAGCAGGTCGATCTCGGCCGCGGTCGCGTGCACGGTCCCCGGTAGGCGTCCCGGTACGGCCGAGCGCCCGGTGACGTACACGGTGGCGCCTGCCGTACCCAACTCCAGCGCGATGCCCTTGCCGATGCCGCGGCTCGCGCCGGTCACCACCGCGACCCGGCCGCCTAGAACCTGAGGTATTCCGTTCACGATCCCGGGACATTACCGTGAAACAAGAACACGTTCTAGCTATTGGAGGCCGTAGTGGAATTGATTCATCGGTTCGTGACGAGCAACGGCATTCGCATGCATGTCACAGAACAGGGCGAGGGTCATCCGGTGATCTTCTGCCACGGCTTTCCGCATACTTGGTTCGTGTGGCATCGCCAGCTCGCGGCCGTCGCCGCGGCGGGCTACCGGGCCGTTGCGCCGGATTTGCGCGGATACGGGCGTACCGATGTGCCTACCGATATCGAGGACTACACCAACCGCGCAGTCATCGGCGATCTACTCGCACTGCTCGATGACATGGGCGCCGAGCAGGCGGTCTTCGTCGGCCTGGACTTCGGGGCCGCGCTCGTGTGGGAGTTGGCGTTGCGCGCGCCGGAGCGGGTCAGCGGTGTCATCGTGCTCAATAATCCGTTCGCCCCGCGGCCGCCGCGCGCGCCATCGCAATTATGGGCCAAGGCCGCCCAGCGTCACTTCCTGCACCTGGACTATTTTCAGAAGCCCGGCGTGGCCGATGCCGAATTGGGCGGCCGCTCGAGGGAATTCCTGGCTCGCGTCTACTATTCGCTCAGCGCCGACTACCACTACCTCGACACCTGGCGCTTCCCGGCCGAGGGCACCGGCTACCTGGACGTTCTCCCCGAAGCCCCGCTGTTGCCGTGGCGCTGGCTTTCCATCGCCGAATTCGACACCCTGGCAAAGGATTTCGAGCACACCGGATTCACCGGCGGGCTCAATTGGTACCGGGTGCTCGATCGGAACTGGGCACTCACCGCTGAATTCGCCGACGCCGAGGTCTCTGTTCCGACGTATTTCCTTTACGGCGATCGAGATCCGGATATGGAGGGATTCAGCGGGCGCGATCCGCTGGCAACCCTGCGCGCGAACGTTCCCGATCTGCGCGCCGTCACCAAGATCGCGGACGCGGGTCACCTCGTGCAGTTGGAACGCACCGACGAGGTCAACGCCCTGATCACCAGTCACCTGCGCGACCTGGTCCCGGATCCAGCTCTCACGCAATAGCCGGGTCAGCGGTATTCGTTGGTCAATTCAGGGTAGTCGGCCCAGCTGGGCAGAGGGCGTCGGTCCAGGTAGGCGGTGAGGCGGTCCAGCAGGTACTGCCAGCGCGGGCCGACCGAGCCGGCGTCGGCCGGGCAGATATGGCGGCGGATCAGTTCGAGATTGGTCACGACCCCGACCTGGGTCATATGCAGTTCGAGGATGCCGCCATCGATATGGATCACCAGATCATGCGGTGCGCGGCAGTCTTCGACGCGGATCGCGATGGGGCCGGGGACGGGACCGTCGAATGGTTCGATGGTCAGGTTGCCGTTGCCCGCGGTGACTTTGCCGAACCAGCGATCCAATTGCCGGTGTTCGGCGCAGGCGGACCATACGTCGAGTACGGGCATGCGGAACGACCGCAAAAAGTGCAGGAGCACCCGGCCTTCCTCGATCGCCCGATCGTGTTCGGGTCGTACCTCGCCGAGCATGGACATCATGGTCATAGCCGTGCCCTTTCGCCGCTGGTCACCGTGTGTCCACTGTATTTCCTCGGTCACGCCGCCGAATCCGATTCACGGGAAGTGAGCTACCGCGTGTCGGATTCGGCGGCGTTATCGGGATGTACTCAGGCGGCGATGAATCGCGCGCAATCGAATTCGTGGTTCAGCACGCCCCGCCGGAAGGCATCGAACTCGTTCTCGTCGAAGCGTAGTTTCACGCCATCGATCGGCTGGGGAATGGCGGCATGGAAGACGTATCCGCCGTCACGTCGCGATATCGCCAGATGCCGATCCTCGGCGCGGCCCGAACGCATACCGGCCTGGAAAGCGTCGAACTGTTCATCGGTGAAGACAAGAATTTCGTTGTCGGGCAATGACATTCCGGGCGTGTAGCGCTCATCGGCGAGCTTGTCGTCCCAGACCGCAGTCCACCCGTTCTTACGTGCGACGCGCACGCAGTTCTGGTTGGGCGAGCTGAAGGTCGCCTTGCGGAATTCGGCGACGGTGAAGGTGGGCTGCGTCATTGCATGTCCTTTCAACGGGGTGGAGCAGGAGTTGCGCCGGGTTGGCAGACCCGTTGCTCGTCCTTTAACGCTTATAGCCAACGGCGGCGAAATTACACGGCCGCGCCGTATCTTCCAGGTCGACCGGTTGGTCGGGGCGCCAGTCCGGCGCGTAGGCGATACCGGGTTCGACCAGATCGAGGCCGTCGTAGAGCGCGGTGAACTCGGCGCGCGTGCGCAAGGTCACCGGATCGGAGGTTTCGTCATAGAGTGCGGCGGCCGCAGCCATTTGCTGCTTGATCTCCGGGCCGGCGTCGTCCAAGGAAACGTGGGTCATCGCGGCATAGCTGCCGGAGGGGAGCCGGTCGCGCAGTCGCGCCATCAGGTCGTGCGGGTGATCGGCGTCGGGTACGAATGGCCAGACGCTGACGACCAAGAGGCCGAGCGGTTGCCCGAAGTCGATCAGCCGCCGGGTATCCGGATGGTCCAGAATCAGGTCGGGGTAACGCAGATCGGCCTCGATGATGGCGGTGTTGTCGAGGGCATCGCCGTGCAGCAGCAGGTCGTGGGCGCGATTGACCGCTTCCAGATCGTTGTCGACATAGACCACGCGCGAATCCGGCGCGACTTCCCGCGCGACCTCATGTGTATTGCCGACGGTGGGTAGTCCGGAACCGATATCGAGGAATTGCCGGATGCCCTGCTCCACCATGAATCGTGTCGCGCGGCGCAGGAATCCGCGATTGTGGTGGGCCCACACGTCGAGGAACGGAAGTATTTCGAACAGCCGCTCACCGAAGATTTTGTCGACCTCGAAGACAGCTTCCCCGGACAGGTAGTAGTGGTACATGCGGGCGGCGGATGGTCGGCTCGCATTGATTTCGCGGGGCTCGAAGTCGGCGGACATCCGGGGGCTCCTGATTCGTCAAGTGCTGGTAAATGTCTTGCGGCGGAATGATCGTGCGACGTGCTCCATGAATTTCCGGGAGTCCTCGGCGCCGAGTGCGGCGGCACTGAGCCGGGACCATACGGTTTCGCGGGCGGCCACCGCGGGTTTGTCATCGATATAGCGGATATCGCCCTGACTCTCCACGATCGCCATCTCGAGATCACCCGCCGCACCCGGCGACGGCACCCGTACCAGCGTGTACCGGTCCTCCATCCCGGCCCCGCGCGTGGTGACGGTGAATGGGAGCACCTGGATCAGGATATTCGGCCGCCTGGACAGATTCGACAGATGCTCGAGTTGTTCGAGCATCACCTCGCGCCCGCCGTATTCGCGGCGCAGACAGGATTCGGACAGGATCGCGCGGAACTCCGGTGGGTCCGCCTCGGTCAGCACCTGTTGCCGGGCCAGCCGCGCATGCACCGACTCCTCGACGGTGACGCGGTCCGCCGCGACCGGGGTGACCGGTTCGTGCAGTGCGCGAATATAGGACTCGCACTGGATGAGTCCCGGCATGATCTCCGCCTCGGCGGTGCGCAACAGGCTGGCATGCGCCTCCAGATCGACGAGCAGTCGCAGGTCCTCGACGTAGGCGCGGCGGTGGCCGGTGGTCCAGAAACCGCGCTTGTGATTGTCGCGACGCAGTTCCTTGAGCGTCTCGATATAGCCGGGGTCGGTGAAACCCAGTGTCGTTGCGAGGAGTTCGAGATCGCCGACGCTGATGGCGCCGACTCCATTGATCAACTGGTTGATTCGGCTCTGGGTCGACTCGATGATCTTGCCGGCCTCGGTCTGACTGACGCCCCCGGTGCGGACCATATGCTCGATTTCGCGTCCCAGCAACAATTTTCGCGCGGTCCGTAATCGAGTTCCCATGGCTCCCCAGCGTATCGGTCTGAGCCTACTCATCCGATTCACTTACTGAAGCGTGATAATCACGCTAGCATTACCACATCAAAGATATCACGGCACGCCGAGGCAGGGGCGTCATCGAGGACCATCCCTGCGTCGCGCGGGGGCGGAGGGATGTCGGATGACTACAGCCACGAACGATTGTCGGACGGTGCGAAATGCCCAGTAGCGCAGAGACAACTGTGCAACGCTGCCGGCACTACCAGCGCGATCTGGAACTGCCCGCCGTGGTCCTGCCCGAGACCGAGACGCGGATCATCGTGCAGACCGGACCGGTCAGTGCGGTGGTGATGCCCTCCCGGCTGGCAACGGAATTCGTCGCGGAACAGCATGGGCCGTTGGGGCCGGTGATCGAACACCCGGCGTCACGGCGGTGGACCTTTCTGACCGGACCGTCCGGGCCATGTCCGGAGAGTCTGACGCCCGCGCTGCTGCGCTGGAATATCGGCGTTGCGCCGAAATACGTTGTGCTGCCATCTCCCGATGACGAGCGGCGCGGTTTTCGGCGATGGATCCACGAGCCGCGCAACGGGTTTCGGCCGTCGATGCGCGAATTTCTGGAAGCGGTGCTGCGGTTGCGGCGATAGCCGACCAACGGGCGCGCGGTACTCGCCGATGCGAGGGGTTGGCGAGTACCGCGTGGGTTCAGCGGTTGGCGAGTTCGGTGGCGGCTGATTCGATTCGGGGTTCGTCGAGGAGGACGGTGCCGGCGGCCGGGCCGAGGGGGATAAAGGAGTCTTCGCTGGTTACGCGGGTTAGGTGGCCGTTGAAACCGGCGTCGATCAGGGCGGCGCAGAGGGATTCGGAGACACCGCCGGTGTGGCGCGTTTCGTCGGCGATGAGGACTCGGCCGGTGGCGCGGGCGTGCTCGAGTAGGTCATCGACAGGGAGAGGGGATAGCCAGCGGAGGTCGAGCACGCGGGCTCGGATACCGCGAGATGAGAGGCGTTGGGCTACCCGCAGGCTCATGGGGACGCCGTTGGCGAAGGTGACGATGGTGAGGTCGGGGCCGTCGCCGTAGACGCGGGCGCGGCCGATGGCGATGTGGTCGGTATCGGAAGGTGTTGCGAGCCAGGCATTATCGCCAGGATGGTGCAGGTCGCGGGTGTGGTAGAGGGCGATGGGTTCGAGGTAGACGCAGACGCGGCCGTCGACGCGAGCGGCGCAGACGCAGGTGCGGAGCATGGCGGCGGCGTCATCGGCGCGGGCGGGGGAGGCGATGATCAGGCCCGGGATATCGCGCAGTGCCGCGATGGAATTGTCGTTGTGGAAGTGGCCGCCGAACCCCTTCTGATAGCCGTATCCGGCGATGCGCACGACCATCGGATTCCGGTATTGCCCCTGGGAGAAGTACGACAGTGTGGCGGCTTCCCCGCGCAACTGGTCGGCGGCATTGTGCACGTAGGCGAGATATTGGATCTCCGGAATCGGCACGAATCCGGCGAGTCCGGCGCCTAGGGCCGTGCCGAGCACGCTCTGTTCGTCGAGCAGCGTATCGAAGACACGGCGCACTCCGAACTGCTTCTGCAGGCCCTTGGTGACACCGTAGACGCCGCCCTTGCGGCCGACATCCTCGCCGAACACCAGGACGTCGTTGTCCCGGTCGAGCAGTGCGGCCAGCGTCTGATTGATCGCCTGCGCCAGCGTCGCCGAACCATCTTGCGTAACTGTTTGTTCCGCTGTGCCTTGGCGGCGCTTGTGGGTGTCGCGGGCGGGCCTGCCGCTCATCGCGATGTCGCGAACGATGGTGTCGACGGTCTCCGGTACCTGAGCTGATGTTCTGACACCAGACCCGAGCGGGCCTCGACGCAAGACATCGGCCCGCACCCGGTCCGGATGTAGCGGGGCCAACGGTGCCATCACCGCAGCGGCGGAGGTCAACTTCGGTTCGCGACAAACCGATTCGGCCATGGCGGCGACTCGGCCACCGATTTCGTCGTATCGTGCGATGACTTCGGTCGGGGTTGCGACGCCGGAGGTGATCAGGAGGCGCCCGGTTGCAATCACCGGGTCCCGGCGCAGGTCGGCGGCGATATCGGTGGGGCTGCGGTAGGCGGATTCGACATCGGATCCGGCATGGCCCATGAGCCGTACGGTGCTCAGGTGGAGGAAGGCCGGCTTGCGGTGTTCGCGCACCCAGTCGACCGCCTGGGTCGCGGTTGTCGCGGCGTCGAGGAGATCGCAGCCGTCGGCGTCGAAATACTGCAGGCCTAGGCGGATGCCGTAGGACTGTTCGATCCAGCCGGGCGGGGTCGGGACGCTGATGCCGATCCCATTGTCCTCGCATACGAACAGCAGCGGCAGTGGAACCCCTTGGCGCGCAGTGTGAATCGCGGCATTGATGGCTCCGGCGGCGGTGGAGTGATTGGCCGACGCATCGCCGAAACTACACAGCACCACCGAATCCGACGGCCATTCGCAGGCGACGCCGAGCCGAGCCGCGCGTTCGATCGCGAAGGCGAGGCCGACGGCGCGCGGCAGATGTGACGCGATGGTTGACGTCTGCGGGATCACCGCAGCCGGTTTGCTGCCGAAAACCTTATGACGGCCGCCCGATATCGGTTCAGCGGCCGCCGCGACGACGCCGAGTAGCACATCCCGGATCGGGTCGAGACCGGGCACCTGCCTGGCCCGGTGCACGAAGAATGCCCCCGAGCGATAGTGCAGCAGCGCCGGATCAGTGCAGCGCAGGGCAGCCGCGACCGCCGCATTGCCCTCGTGTCCGGAGGACCCGATGCTGTAATAGCCGCGCTTGGCTGTGCCCAACCGGCGTGCCGCGAGATCGAGATGCCTACTGGTCGCCTGTGATTCGAAAAGATCGAGGCACTGGGCTCCGGTGAGCACGACACCCTCGAGCGGCTGTTCGACAGGACGGCTCGGCCGTGGCTCCAGCGCCGATAGCTCGGCACGGAATCGCTCCTCGAGGTCGACTCGCTGTTCGGTCACGCTGTGATCATCTCCGACGGCTGCCGCTCCAGGGACCTGATTTCAGTACGATTTCCGAAAGTATTCTGATCACCTCGGCAGTTGCAAGAAATTTCTCCTAGTACCCCGGTGTCGAATCGCGGATTTATCGGCACATTCGGAATGGGCGCAGCGTCAGCGCGACTGTTCTGTTTCCTCGATCGTCCGCCGCAGCAGATCGCGAGCGACATCGAGCTCAACGGCCCGACGATCCAACTCCGCCAGCCGATCCCGCAACGCGGGCAATACGCCAGGACAGGCCCGCAACGCGCCATCGGCGACCGTGCACGGCAGCAGCCGCCCGATCACCCGCGTCGAGAGTCCCGCAGCGAGCAATGCGCGAATCTGCCCGACACGCTGCTCGGCATTCGCGTCGTACTCGCGATACCCATTGTGGCGGCGTTCGGCCGACAGCAGCCCGACTCGCTCGTAATACCGCAGCAGCCGCTCGCTGGTGCGGGTGCGGCTGGCCAGCTCACCGATCAGCATGATTTGACCTTCCCATGGTGTCAGGGATCAACACTCGAGACCGTAACTCGATTCCGTCAGGAGAAACGTTGATCATCGACGCACACAGCCACGTCCACGAACCGCTCACCGACCACATCGCGCTACTCGACGAGGCGGGTGTGGACAAGACCGTCCTCTTCATGACCCGACCGCATCCGGAACGGGCCGGAACCCTCACCGAACTCCGCACAGAGATGGACCTGCTGACTCAGGCGCTCGCAGGCGGCGGCCTCGGCCGCGAAGCGGCCACCCGCGAACTCGACGCCGCCCTCGCGGCCTACCCGGACCGCTTCATCGGCTTCGCCTCGGTGCCGCTCGACGCGCCCGACGCCGAAGCGATCGTCGAACGCGAGGTAGTCGGACGTGGACTGCGCGGCATCGGTGAGTTGACCCCGCCTCCCGACCAGGCCGGGCTCATCGAGCCGGTACTCCGTGCCGCCACCGACCATGGTGGATTGCCTGTCGTCGTCCACGGCGCCGCGCCCACGACCGCCGCCGACCTGCGCACCCTGACCGACCTTGCGCGCCGCTATCCACGCGTGCCGCTCGTGGTCTCCCAACTCGGCGGAGCGCACTGGATGGACGCGATCGAACTGGTCCGCGACACCCCGAATATGTACCTCGAACTGTCCACTGCCAGTATCATTTTCGCGGTCCGCCTGGCGATAGCCGAAATTCCCGAGCGCACCCTTTTCGGATCCGATGCCCCCTACGGCGATCCGGTCATCGCACGCACCACCGTCGAACGCGCCACCGGCTCACCACGGGTGCGCGAACTGGTCCTCGGCGCAACCGTGCAGGAACTGCTCAGTTAGCTCGCGGCAGCCGGCAATGCCGCGGCGGCATCCCGATCCAACAGCCACGTAGTGGATTCCGACCCGCCGGCACCCGCCGCGGGGATCTCTACCGGATCCGCGCCCGCAACCGCCGCGGCCACCGCCTCGGCCTTGGCCGCACCACCGACGACCAGCACAACATGGCGACTGTGCCGCACCGCGGGCAGTGTCAGCGTGACTCGCACCGGCGGCGGTTTGGGCGAATCCGTTACCGCGACAACGAGTTCGTGCTGTTCCCGTACCGCATCGGTATGCGGGAACAGCGAATTCACATGCCCCTCGCCGCCCATACCGAGCAGATGTAGATCGAAGGCCCCGTACTCGGCCAAGTGCGCGTGCACCGCCGCCGCATACTCGGCGGCGGCCTCGACCGGATCCGGATATTCGCCATCGGAGGTGGCGACCGGATGCACCCGCGACGGATCCACCGGCACATGATCCAGCAGCGCCTGCCGTGCCTGCAGATCATTGCGCTCGGAATCGCCCGCTGGCACGAATCGTTCGTCGCCCCAGAACACATCGAGCTGTGTCCAGTCGATATCGCCGGGTGTCTTGCGGACCAATTCCAACAGCCCGATCCCGGTCCCACCGCCGGTCAACACCACTGATGCGGACCCACGTGCCGCCTGCGCGGCCACCACGACGGCGACGAATTGTGCGGCCGCGGCGGCAATCAAGGCGTCGGTGTCGTCGTGTACTCGGACGGTGTGCGCGGGGAAGTTCGCGCGCTCACTCATAGGTCACCTTCTCGATTCCGGCGAGCGCCTCGGCATAGATCTCGTCGGCATCCAGCCGTCGCAGTTCCTCGGCGAGGCAGTCGCGAGTTTCCCGGCGCGCCAATGCGATTCGCTGATCCGGGTCA
Organism: Nocardia sp. NPDC049737; assembly: GCF_040674755.1. Classification (NCBI taxonomy): domain Bacteria; kingdom Bacillati; phylum Actinomycetota; class Actinomycetes; order Mycobacteriales; family Nocardiaceae; genus Nocardia; species Nocardia sp. NPDC049737. The sequence continues at coordinate 276,723 of NZ_JBFANH010000002.1, forward strand.
CCGGTGCGGGTCAATGTCGCGGTGCGACCGGTCTGCGGCCGCTCGATAGCGATCGACACCGTCGGGCGACGCACCTCCACCCGCAACGCACCCGAACGGCGGCGCACCGGGCAGTCGAGGCGGGCGGCCAACCAGCCGGCGAGCATATCCAGCGCCGGTTCGTCGCGCAGTCCGGAGACGATCACCGAATCCACCGGCTCGAACGGCGGTTCGTCCATGGCGGCCGCCAACAGCGCCCGCCAATAGGTGATGCGACTCCACGCCAGATCGGTATCACCGGAGGCGTAGGAGCCCAGTTGCTTCTTGATCGTCGCCTGCGGATCGGCGGCGAAGGTGGCGTCGGTGATGCGGCGAGTCGCCAAGCGTCCCACCGAATCCTTGGACGGGAACTCCGGTGCGCCACGCGGCCACCAGGCCACCACCGGGGTGTCCGGCAGCAGGAACGGGATGACGACGCTGCTCTCGTGGTTGATCAGATCACCCTGCAGTCGCAGCACTATCACCTCGGCCGCGCCGGCATCACCGCCCACGCGGATCTGGGCATCCAACCGGGTCTCGGCCTCGCGATCGCCGCGCGCCAATACGACCACGCGACAGGGATGTTCGCGGCTTGCGTCATTGGCTGCGTCGATAGCGTCCTCGGCCTCGGAGCTGTCCAGCGTGCATACGACCAGTGTCAGCACCCGGCCCATGGTGATCACGCCATTGCTCTCCCGAAGGCGCACCAGGCGTTTGGTGACCTCGGAGGTGGTGGTCTGCGGCATGTCGACGATCATGGCCGCCGCCATTCGCGCCCGGTGCGGGCCAATACCTCGTCGGCCGAGGCCGGACCCCAGGTCCCCGCCTCGTACTGTTCGGGCTTACCGTCGGCGGCCCAGTGCTCGAGCACCGGATCCAGGATGCGCCAGGACAATTCGACCTCCGCGTTCACCGGGAACAGGGACGGCACCCCGAGCAGCACATCGAGGATCAGACGTTCGTAGGCCTCGGGAGAGGATTCGGTGAACGCCTCGCCGTAGCTGAAATCCATATTGACGTCGCGCACTTCCATGCTCGACCCCGGCACCTTCGAACCGAACCGGGTGGTAATACCCTCATCGGGCTGCACCCGAATAACCAGTGCGTTCTGCCCGAGATCCTCGGTCATGGTCTGGTCGAACGGCAGATGCGGTGCCCGCTTGAACACCACCGCGATCTCGGTCACCCTGCGGCCCAGGCGTTTTCCGGTGCGCAGGTAGAACGGCACACCCGCCCAGCGTCGGGTGTCGACCTCGAGGGTGAGCGCCGCGTAGGTCTCAGTGCGCGATTGCGGGTCGAAACCTTCCTCGTCGAGCAGTCCGACCACATGCTCGCCGCCTTGCCAGCCCTCCGCGTACTGGCCGCGTGCGGTGGTTTCATCAAGGGGCTCGACGAGTTTGGTCGCCGATAGCACCTTGATCTTCTCCGCCTGCAGCTGCTTGGGCTCGAAGCTGATCGGCTCCTCCATGGCGGTCAGCGCGAGCAACTGCAGCAGGTGGTTCTGGATGACATCGCGGGCGGCGCCGATACCGTCGTAATAGCCTGCGCGACCGCCCAATCCGATGTCTTCGGCCATGGTGATCTGCACATGGTCGACGTAATTGGCATTCCAGACCGGTTCGTAGAGCTGGTTGGCGAAGCGCAGCGCCAGGATGTTCTGCACCGTCTCCTTGCCGAGATAGTGATCGATGCGGAAGACCGTCTCCTCCGGGAACACCCGGTTGACCAGTGCGTTGAGTTCGACCGCACTGTCCAGATCATGGCCGAACGGCTTCTCGATCACCACCCGACGCCACGGCTTGCGGCCCTCGCCATCGGTTTTCGTCGGTTGGGCCAATTTGTGCTGGGAGAGCTGATCGAGCACCACCGGGAACATATTCGGCGGAATCGACAGGTAGAAGGCGTGATTGCCGCCGGTACCGCGGTCCTTGTCCAGCTTCGCCAGCACGTCGGCGAGTTTGGCGAAGGCGGAATCGTCGTCGAAGGAGCCCTGCACGAAGCGGATGCCCTCGGCCAGATGGTCCCAGACCTCCTGCCGAAAGGGTGTGCGCGCGTGCGCTTTTACCGCTTCGAGCACGACGTTCGCGAAGTCCTCGTCCGCATAGTCACGGCGGGCGAAGCCGACCAGTGCGAAGCCCGGGGGCAGCAGCCCCCGGTTCGACAGATCGTAGATGGCCGGCATCAGTTTCTTCCGGGACAGATCGCCGGTGACGCCGAAGATCACCATGCTGCACGGTCCCGCGATCCGCGGGACCCGCTTGTCCCGCTCGTCGCGGAGCGGGTTCTTCCAGATATTCGTCTGAGTGCCGGCCATCGGGTCAGTTATCCCCGGTCTTGGCCAGTTCACCTGCCGTGGCGGAAAGCAGCTCCTCCCACGACTTCTCGAACTTCTCCACACCCTCGCGCTCGAGTACCTCGAACACATCGTCGAGGTCGATGCCGATCGCGGTGAGCTTGTCGAAGATCTCCTGCGCGGCCGCGGCGGTACCGCTGACGGCATCGCCACGGACCGCACCGTGATCGGCGACCGCCTCGAGGGTCTTCTCCGGCAGCGTGTTCACCGTATTCGGCGCCACCAGTTCGGTGACATACAGCGTGTCGGAGTACTCCGGATTCTTCACGCCCGTCGAAGCCCACAGCGGCCGTTGCCGATTCGCACCTGCGGCGGCCAGATGCTGATAGGTCGAGGTGTGCGCACCACCATCGAATACATCCTGGTATTCGGCGTAGGCCAGGCGCGCATTGGCGACACCCGCCTGTCCGCGCAGTGCCAGTGCCTCCGGCGTACCGATCGCCTCGAGTCGCTTATCGATCTCGGTGTCCACGCGGGAGACGAAGAACGAAGCGACCGAATGGATCTTGGCCAGATCGTGGCTGGCGCCCTTGGCATTGCGCAGACCGTCGAGGTAGGCGCCCATCACCTCGCGGTAACGCTTGACCGAGAAGATCAGCGTCACGTTGACGCTGATGCCCTCCGCGATCACCCGGGTGATCGCGGGCAGGCCCGCCTCGGTGGCCGGAATCTTGATGAACAGGTTGGGCCGGTCCACCGTCTTCCACAGGTCGATGGCCTGCGCGACCGTCTGCTCGGCATCGAAGGCCAGGCGCGGGTCGACCTCGATGGAGACCCGGCCGTCGACACCGTTGCTGGCCTCGTATACCCCGGCCAGCACATCGCAGGCCGCACGCACATCGTCGGTGGTGATGGTCCGGATCGCCGAATCCACATCCGCGCCTTGGGCGGCGAGCTCTTTCACCTGGGCGTCGTAGGCGTGGCCCTGACTCAGGGCGCCCTGGAAGATGGTCGGATTGGTGGTGATGCCGACGACGCTACGGGTTTCGATGAGCTCGGCCAGGTTGCCGGATTGGATCCGGTCCCGCGAAAGATCATCGAGCCACACCGAGACGCCCGCGGCGGAGAGGGCGGCGAGGTTTTCGTTCTGTGCCATGAGCTCTTATCCCTTCACGTTTTCCAGGGTGCGCTGCGCGGCAGCGACTACGGCTTCCGCGGTGATCCCGAACTCGCGGAACAGGGTCTTGAAATCGGCCGAGGCACCGAAGTGCTCGATCGATACGATCTCGCCCGCGTCACCGGTGAACCGGTACCACGGCATCGCGATACCGGCCTCGACGGCCACGCGAGCGGCGACCGACGGCGGCAGCACCTCGTCCCGATATGCCTTGTCCTGCGCGTCGAACCACTCCACACACGGCATCGAGACCACGCGAGTACCGATGCCCTGCGCCTCCAGCGTAGTGCGGGCGGCGACCGCGAGCTGCAGCTCGGATCCGGTCGCGATCAGGATCACCTGCGGTGTGCCGGTGGATGCCTCGGCCAGCACGTAGCCGCCCTTCTTCACACCTTCGTAGCTGGTGCCCTCGAGGATCGGCAGATCCTGGCGGGTGAGCGCGAGTGCGGACGGTCCGTCCTGGTGGGCGGGTTCGGAGACCGAGAAGTGTGAGGTGTGCTCGCTGCTGTCGCGCTCGAGGATGGTGCGCCAGGCGTAGGTGGTCTCGTTGGCATCGCCGGGGCGGACCACGTTCAGACCCGCGATCGCGCGCAGCGCGGCCAGATGTTCGATCGGCTGATGCGTCGGACCGTCCTCGCCGAGGCCGATGGAGTCGTGCGTCCACACGTAGATCGCGGGCACCCGCATCAGCGCGGCCAAGCGTACGGCCGGGCGCATGTAATCGGAGAAGACCAGGAAGGTGCCGCCGTAGGGACGGGTCGGGCCGTGCAGCGCGATGCCGTTGAGGATCGCGCCCATGGCGTGCTCGCGCACACCGAAGTGCAGGGTGCGGCCGTACGGGTTGGCCTTCCACATACCGGTCGAGATCGACTCCGGACCGAAGCTCGGCGCGTCGGGCATGGTGGTGTTGTTGGATTCGGCGAGGTCGGCCGAACCGCCCCACAGCTCCGGCAGCACCGGCGCCAGCGCTGCGAGCACCTTGCCGGACGCCTTGCGGGTGGCGATCCCCTTCGGATCCGCCTCGTAGGTCGGCAGATTCGCGGCCCAGCCCGCGGGCAGATCACGCTTGGCCAGCCGATCGAACAGTGCCTTGTTCTGCGGGTTCGCGGCGGCCCACGCGTCGAACCGCTGCTGCCAGGCCGCATGTGCCTGCTGGCCGCGCTCGATGACCTTGCGGGTGTGCGCGATGACATCGTCGTCGACCTGGAAGTTCTTCTCCGGATCGAAGCCGAGGATCTTCTTGGTCGCGGCCACTTCGTCGGCGCCGAGTGCCGCACCGTGCGCGGCGCCGGTGTTCATCTTGTTCGGCGCCGGGTAGCCGATGATGGTGCGCAGCACGATGATCGACGGCTTACCGGTCTCCGCCTTGGCCGCGGCCAGCGCCGCCTCGATGGCGACGACGTCCTCGCCGCCCTCGACAACCTGGACGTGCCAGCCGTAGGCCTGGTAGCGCTCGGCGACATCCTCGGTGAAGGCGATGGTGGTGTCGTCCTCGATGGAGATCTTGTTGTCGTCGTAGATCACGACCAGGTTGCCCAGCTGCTGGGTGCCCGCGAGTGAGGAGGCCTCGGACGTGACGCCCTCCTCCATATCACCGTCGGAGGCGATGACGTAGATGAAATGGTCGAACGGGCTGGTGCCGGGTGCGGCGTCCGGATCGAACAGACCGCGTTCGCGCCGCGCCGCCATGGCCATACCGACCGCGGAGGCCAGACCCTGACCCAGCGGGCCGGTGGTGATCTCGACGCCGTCGGTGTGGCGGAATTCGGGGTGGCCGGGGGTGAGCGAGCCCCATTTGCGCAGATGCGCGAGATCGTTCAGCTCCAGACCGTATCCGGCCAGGTAGAGCTGGATGTATTGGGTGATGCTGGAATGACCGCAGGACAGCACGAAGCGGTCGCGGCCGACCCAGCTCGGATCGCTCGGGTCCAGGCGCATGGTGCGCTGGTAGAGCGTGTAGGCCAGTGGCGCGAGGCTCATCGCGGTGCCGGGGTGCCCGTTCCCGGCGTTCTGCACCGAATCGGCTGCAAGAACCCGAACGGTGTCGACGGCCTTGGTGTCCAGATCCGTCCAGTCGTCCGGGTGGTTCGGCTGAGTGAGGGCGCGGATGTCGTCTGTGACTGACACGACCGAGGTTCTCCTGACATTGGTTTCGTCGACGGTGGCGGAGGGGTGCACGCACGGCAGCGGTGGAATGCGAACCGGTTTACCCCAACTACCCTAGATGTGCCCGATGACCGGCATGTGAGGAACCCGGCTTACTCCGGGTGTCGAATCGCTGCGACAAGGTGCTGGAGCGAGGGGCTATGGAAAGAAGGCTATGCGGCTGGGTCTACCATCGTCTGTAGTAGTTGCCGCCTCGCACCAGCTCGAGCAGGGGGAGCGCGGCAGTGGTTTCATGCCGGATGCGATGCACAGCGTGCGAGGAGAGATAGTGCGGATTGGGCAACAGCCGGGTGGCAATGGCGCACACGGCTCCTCCGCGACGGCGCTGGCCGACCGGTTCACCGGCGATGGCCTGCTGTCCCGACTATTGCGGCGACCGCTCGCCTATATCGCGTTGACCAAGCCGCGCGTCATCGAGCTGCTGCTGGTCGCGACCATTCCGACGATGCTGCTGGCCGACCGCGGACACGTCGATATCCGACTGATCCTGGCCACGCTGTTCGGCGGTTGGATGGGCGCCGCGAGCGCCAATACGCTCAACTGTGTCGCCGACGCCGATATCGACAAGGTGATGAAGCGGACCGCGAAGCGCCCGCTGGCCAGGGAGGCCGTGCCGACCTCACATGCCTTCGTATTCGGGGTGACGCTCGGCATCGGCTCTTTCGCCTGGTTGTGGTGGCAGGCGAATCTGCTCAGTGGTCTGCTGGTCGTCGCGACGATCCTGTTCTACGTCTTCGTGTACACCCTCGGCCTCAAGCGTCGGACCTCGCAGAATGTTGTGTGGGGTGGCGCGGCCGGATGTATGCCGGCGTTGGTCGGCTGGTCGGCGGCGACCGGAAATATCGGCTGGCCCGCGATCGCGCTGTTCGGTGTCATTTTCTTCTGGACGCCGCCGCATACCTGGGCGCTGGCCATGCGCTACAAGGAGGACTATCGCGCGGCCGGCGTCCCGATGCTGCCGGTCGTGGCCACCGAGCAGGCCGTCACCAAGCAGATCGTCATCTACACCTGGCTCACCGTGCTCACCACCCTCGCGCTGGTCCCCGCGACCGGTGTGGTCTACGCGGCCGTCGCGCTCGTGGCCGGAGCATGGTTCCTGCTCATGGCGCACCAACTGTACTCAGGTGTGCGACGCGGTGAATCGGTGAAGCCGCTGCGACTGTTCCTTCAGTCCAACAACTATCTGGCCGTGGTGTTCTGTGGTCTCGCGGTTGATTCGGTGCTCGGATGGGACACGATCGGCAGCTTCTTCGGCTAGGTCAGCCGAGGTATCCGTCTGGCCGGACTCGTACGGTGGTGCCGTCGACCGCGTCATAGGCGGCGAAGGCGTGACCGTCGACATCTACGACGTACTGTCCAGTCGCCTTGTCGCCGGGTCGGATCACTGTATATACCTCGACACCGGGCTCGGGCTGTACGTCGGTTTCGCCGAATGACAGCAGCGTCGCATGCGGTCCGCGGAACAGGTCGAACAGTCGAATCGGCCGCCCTTCGGCATCTTTGACCGGTGCGTCGGGTGCGCGGTCACCCGCGACGAGCACGCCGTCGTCGGCGGGATCGCGGTAACTGATATCCAATTGACGCGTCTGCTCGCCGCGCTGCATGGCGTCCTGCGCACCGTCGACCAGCTTGTCCAGCAGTTCGGTACTGATTCCGAGCACTCGTGCGGCTACCGTGCGGCGCTCGGATTCGTAACTGTCCAGCAGTGATTCGTCGCCCATGACAGCGGCGGCGAGTTTCCAGCCGAGGTTGTAGGCGTCCTGGATACCGGTATTCATGCCCTGTCCGCCGGTGGGCGGATGCACATGCGCGGCATCGCCCGCGAGAAATACCCGACCCTCTCGGAACCGTTGCGCCAGACGGATATTCGGCCGCCACGCAGTTGCCCAGGTGAGGTCGGTGAGGACGATATCCAGATTTTCGGCATAGCGGTCGACGAACTCTTGCAGCACCTCGAGAGTGGGTTCGGCATCGGAGCCCAATGGCGCGCCGAACTGGAACTGTCTGCCACCGGGCAAGGGAGACAATATGATTCCCTCCATCGGGCGACCGGCCGCCGCGAACCAGTAGCCGTAGTCGTGGTCGAGTGCGTCGGCACTGACATCGCCCAGCAACATGCGGATCGAATCGTCGGTGGTGCCCTCGAACGGAACTCCGAGCGTCTTGCGGACCGTGCTCTTGCCACCGTCCGCGCCGACCAGATAGGCGACACGTAGCGTCTCGATGACGCCGTCGTGCGCCAACTCGACGCTGACCTCGGTCTCGTCCTGTTCGAAAGTGACCAGCGCCGTGGCGAGTTCGACCCGCACACCGAACTCGGCGAGCCGGTCGCGCAGGATCGCCTCGGTCCGCGACTGCCCGAGCACCCAGAGGTTGGGGTAGGGGACCGCGGGCGTCGGCTCGACCGGCTCGGCCATCCGATGTTCGCCCGCGAATTCATTGCCGGAGTACGCGCGGATGACCGGTGTCGGTGATCCGGCCCGGCGAACCGCGTCCAGCACGCCGAGGTCGTCGAACACTTCGAGGGTGCGCGGCTGGATACCGTCGCCGCGCGATCCAGCAAAGAATTCGGTGGCCCGGTCGATGATGCGCACTGGGATATTGCGGCGGGCCAGGTCGATGGCGAGGGTGAGGCCGGTGGGTCCGGCACCTGCGATGAGTACTTGCGTATGCACGATTTCTCCGTACTGAATCATGTTGGCGGTTTACCGTCGATTGATCAATCCGGGACCACGACCACCCGGGCGGTGCCGAATTGCGCGGCGACCCATGCGTCTTCGATCTTCGAGAGCGGGAACTCCTGTACCGCGGTGTCCAATCGGCCCTCGGCGATCAATTGCATGTATTCGGGGATGGCGGCCAGGATCGACTGCATCGACACGGATCCGGCTCCGCTACCGGAGATCGTGATGTGACGGCTGCGCAGCAGCGCCGCCGGAACGGCCGCCTCGGCACCTGCCATGGAGCCGATCTGGATGAATGCGATATCCGCGTCGTCCTCGGTCAGGCCTTGGCGTCCGAGGGCTGCGAAGGCGGCCTCGGCCGGTGCTCCCCACACATAGTCGAGCACCAGGCTCGGCGCCTCGGTGCCGAGGGCTTCGGCCAGCACCGACGCGGTGGCCTCCTTGTTGTCCTGCAGCGTGACCGTGTTCGCGCCATATTCCGTCGCCCGCTCGAGTGCCGACGGATTGCGTCCGGCGGCGATCACCCGGTCCGCGCCGAGTATGAAGGCGTTCTGCACGGCCAGCAGTCCGGCGGCACCGGTGGCGCCGAGGATCAGCACGGTGCCGAGCTGCTGGTTGGGCAGTGCGTCGCGGCGTTCGCGCAGGACCAGCCACGAGGACAATCCGGGGTTGAGGCCACCGGCAATTCGCGCGGGTTCGGCGCCGGTCGGGAGCGGAATCCGCATCCGCGTGGGCACCGCCATGAGTTCGGCCAGCGTGCCGTAGGGGGCCTGCGGAAAACCGGTGTAGACGAGTGCGCCGTCGGCGGTGCGTGCCACCGCGTCGAGGCCCGGGATCAGAGGGTAGGCGTGGGTACTGCCGTAGTGCGTGCCTGCGGCCAGCGATCGAACGATCGGGTGGATGCCCGCCGCCACCAGTTCGACCAGTTCCCGGCCTTCGGTCACCTGCGGGTCGTCGAAGTCGCCGTATACGGGCACCTCACCGGCGTTGCGCAGAACTGCTGCTTTCATGATCTTCACCAATCTGAATTGAAATTCACTGAATCTGAATTCAGTATGGAGGTTGGTAGGTTTTCGTGTCAAGGAGGTGGTGCGAGTGACGTCGAGTCGCCGAGAGAAGTCCGCAGAGACCGAACAGGCACTGAAGGATGCGGCGCGGCGGGTGTTCGCCGAACGCGGCTACTTGAACACCAAGATCACCGACATCACCGCGGCCGCGGGGCGTGCGGCCGGGTCGTTCTACAACCACTTCGCGAGCAAGGAGGAGCTACTCCAGGCGCTGCTGAACGATCTGGCGAGCGCCGGGGACGAACTTGCGGAGCAGCCCGAACACAAATCCGATTTCAGTGACCCGGAGGCGGTGCGGTATCACGTCGCCGGGTATTGGGCCTTCTCGCGAGAACATGCGCCCGTGCTGCGCGCGATCACTCAAGCGGCGATCGTCAGCGAGGATTTCGCTCGCGTGCTCGGACATTTCGGCGCCGAACAGCGCGCGGATATCGCCGATCATCTGGATGGCCTGGCCGGCAAGGGATTACGGCTGCCGAGCAGCATCGATGCCAGTCTGGCGATGATGTTTCAGGTCGCCCAGGGCATGTTGGCGCTGGTCGAGGACGGCACTGTCGCGCTGACCGACGAGCAGGCGATCGAGGGTTTGACACGGTTCATTTACCGTGGTCTGACCGGACTGGACTACTGATCCGGCGAATCTGGTGCCGGGCGGCGGAACCGATCTGGTTGCGGTCGGAACGCGAATCGGCCGCCAGACGGCGGAACCGGCTCGGTTGCGGTCGGGGGTGTGAATCGGGCTGCTGGGCAATGGATTCAAGGCGCCAACGGCCGCGCCGGGCGGGCGGCCGTTGGCGTAGGTTACGGCAGCAGGACGATCGAGCCGGTGGTCTTGCGGCCCTCGAGATCGCGATGCGCCTGCTCGGCTTCGGCCAGCGGGTATGTGGCGCCGATCCGCACATGCAGCGTGCCGTCGGCGATCGCGGTGAGGATATCGGTTGCACGCCAGAGCAATTCGGCCCGGTCTCGGGTGTAGTGCACCAGCGTGGGGCGGGTCACGAACAGCGACCCTGCCGGGTTGAGGCGCTGCAGATCGAAGGGCGGTACCGGGCCGCTGGCCGCGCCGAAGAGGGCGAGCATGCCGCGTACCCGCAGAGATGCGAGGCCGGCCTCGAAGGTGGCCGCGCCGACACCGTCGTATACGGCCGCGACTCCGACGCCCTCGGTAAGTGCGCGAACTCGATCGGCGAGATCATCGGTGTAGCGCAGGACCTCGCTCGCGCCCGCCTCGCGGGACAGCTTCTCCTTCGCGTCGGAGGAGACGGTGGTGATCACTCGGACACCACGCGCGACGGCGAGCTGGGTGAGCAAAAGGCCCACCCCACCCGCGCCCGCGTGCACCAGCACGGTCTCGCCGGGTTCGGGCTTGTAAATCGATTCGATCAGGTAGTGCGCGGTCATCCCCTGCAGCAGCGCCGAGGCTGCGACCGGTGCGTCGACACCGTCGGGCACCTTGACCGCGACCGCCGCCGGTACCGCGACCCGCTGGCCATAGCTGCCGGGCGCCGCCGCCCAGGCGACCCGGTCGCCGACGGCGAATTCGGTCACATTCGCACCGACCTCGTCCACCACGCCGGTGCCCTCGGCACCGGGAATATAGGGGACCGCCTGCGGGTAGCGGCCGGTACGGATATAGGTATCGATGAAGTTGATGCCGATCGCCGCGGTGTCGACGAGCAGCTGATCCGGGCCGATCTGCGGATCGGGCACCTCGACGTAGTTCAGGACTTCGGGACCGCCGTGCTCGGAAACCTGAATAGCGCGCATGAGATCCGTTCTACACCCACGGGGGCTGGACCCGAACGTACCGGTCAGTAAACTAGCCGCCATGAGTGTTGAAGCCGCCGCCCCCGTGCAGCTGTCGGGTTCCCTAGTGGATTCGGTCAAGGGATTCGTCGCCGAGCACGGCGGTTCCGCCACCGCCGTGCTGCAGCCGATCGGCCGTGCGGGTGTGCGCATCACCCTGGTCGGCTCCGATGGTGTCCTCGGCGACCGTGTGGTCGACGATCTGGCGACCGCTAAGGAATTGGTCGAAACCGTCGACGGCCTCACCGAGGCCGATGAATGGGACCGCGAGCTGATTTCGGTGGTCACCCCGCGCAAGGGGCACTGGGCCAAGATGGCCGGTTGGGTTGCCCGGCAGACTCGTTATCCCAAGGCGCGCAACGAGAACTGAGGCCGTTCAGGCTCGCGTGGTCGCGCCGTCGGATTCGCGAGTCTCGCGTGGGACGGCGCGCAGGACCAGCCGAACGATCGGGCCCGCGAAGATGCCTGCGAGCCGGGTGAAGGGCCAGATGCCGAGGATCAGCAGCAGTATCAAGCCGCGCGCCTGATAGATGAGCGGTGCGTGCTGCATGGCTTCGGGATACGGATCGATGGTGCACAGCGAGCGGAACCAGGCGAAAAGCGTTTCGCCGGTTCGATATTCGCGTGCCACCGTGGTCGGATCGTATTCGATGATCACTCCGGACAGCAGCGCGGCCGTCAAGGCCGGGAAAGTGATGCGGTCCAGCGGGGTGATCACCGGGCGCGACGGACCCGCGATCAGATCCGGTAGGAACAGCAAGACCGCCCCGACCGTGGCCGCGGCGACACCGCCGATCTGCACGATCGTGGTGACCACGTGCAGCGCACCGGCGGGGCGGGCGTGCGGTTCGGCGGTGATCACCTTGAACAGGCGGATAAGAACTATGAGGCAGACCCCCGACCGGAATGCTGTCGATCCGAGCCGCTGACTGCGGTCCATCTCCGGATAGCGGATGTAGCTGCGGAAACCGTCGCGCCGGTAGCGCCACACGTGGCCGAGCACGAACGACAGGAACGCGCCGTAGGGCAGCGCGATCCACAACAGCGATGTCACGGGTAGTTCGCTTTCGGCTTGCAGACGATCGGACGTATCACGTTCGCAGAGACGCCGAATGTCGAACAAGGGACCAACGTCCCTTACCGAGGGGTACTTCGGGAGTCGGCGGCGAGCCGTTGGTGGATCGCCGCCGACTCGTGGTCTATTGCGGGAGTTCGACCGCGCCGTTCTGGTGCCCGTTCGTGCTGAGATTCATTGCGGGCAGCATGGATTCGCGCGCAATCGAGGTGAGCGCACCCGCCTGCTGAATGATCTCGGCCAATGTCGAGGTGACACCATGCGCGCCGTTCGACTCCGTGAAATGATCGACATGCTCGAACGGCGCCGCTTCGCTCCCTTGACGGAGCGGCCATTGCCACTCAGCTCAGGGCTTCGACGATCTCCGCCGCGAGCGGTGCCGACGATGCGGGATTCTGGCCGGTGTAGAGATTGCGATCGACCTCGATATGCGGGGCCCACGGCTCGCCCTCACGGAAATCGACGCCGAGCTCGACCAGCCGATCCTGCAGCAGCCACTTGGCTTTATCAGCAAATCCGGCCTGGGTCTCTTCGGCATTGGTGAATCCGGTGAGACGGTAGCCGACGAACGGGGAATCGCCGTCGATGGCGGTCGCGAGCAGCGCGGCGGGCGCGTGGCAGACGACGCCGAGTGGTTTGCCCGAGGCCAGCGCGGCATTGAGCAACGCACCGGAGGCGGTGTTCACCGGCAGATCTTCCATCGGGCCGTGTCCGCCCGGGTAGTAGACGGCGTCGTAGTCGGCCAGGTCGACGTCCTCGAGCCGGATCGGGCTGCGCAGTTCCGCCGCATCGGCCAGGGTACGGGCGATCTGCGCGGCACCGTCCGCGCCGCCGTTGACCTCGGGCGCGAGACTGCCCTGGTCGACGGTCGGCACGACACCGCCGGGAGTGGCCACCACGATTTGGTGACCCGCCGCCTTGATGGCCTTATACGGCGCCACCACCTCTTCGGCCCAGTAGCCGGTCGGATGTTTGGTGCCATCGGCGAGCGTCCAGTAGTCGACGCCGGTCATGACGAAAAGAACCTTCGACATCGTGTGCCTCCTGATCGGGGGAATTGGGCGACGTACTGTTCCGTATCCAGAGTGCCAGTTCGTAGCGATATCGACGTTAGGTACCTGTTCATCGAAGCACCAATAGGATCGCCGATAAGGGGCATCAAAATAATGATGGGTCTCTGGTTCCGAGTGGGGGATCGTAAAGTAGGGGACGATGAACGCGGATAAGGCGAGCGAGCTGGCGGCTCGGCGGGTCGGTGCCGCGCATGCCGACGCGCAGCAGCGCGTCGCGCTCGCCGAAAGCTTCTATCCACCGGAACTCCGCGCCTACCGTCGGGCCGAAATCGCCTTCCTGCAATGGGAACTCGCCCGCGGCGTGCTGCACGCCGAGACCGGCAGCCCGTGGTGGCGGGCCCTCAACGATCGCCTACTGCACGACAAACTGGAAGCCGCGCTGCTGCATCATGCCGGTGCCCGCGATGCGTCGACGCCCGGTGCCCGGCTGTGGCTCGAATTCCTTACCGCCCCTGCGCCCGCTGCGTGGTACCGGGCGCACAATCGCAGCATTGTCGCCGGTTATCTGGAACATCAAGGTTTGGCGGCGGCCGAACTGCCCGCCGAACGGTTGATGATCAATGTGACGCTCATGCGGGTACTGTTCACCCACGTCCTGGTGGCGCGGCCGACCCTCGCCCTCGGCCGGCTCGGAGGCCTCGGCGGCTGGTCGGCCGATCCGCGCCGCAGCTCGGTTCGTCTATTTCTCGACCTGCGCAATGTTTTTCCCGAGGTGTATCCGCTGGCGAATATGTCCGTCGATGCGGTGCTCGCGCTGGAGGGACGGGTGGCACGGGCGCTCGATTACGGGCTGATCGTGCCGAAGTTGGAGCAGATATACGCCTTCGCCGCAGAGCAATTGGATGAGCCGATGATCGTCGAGCTCGTCGACAACGGCGATCCGTGCTACGCGGGTCTGCGGATCGAACGTGGGCAACTGGCATCGGATGCGTTGACCCGAACACTCGCGCGCGTCACTCGCCCGCGGTTCGGGTAGTCGGGGGCGTGCCTGCGTGTGGGCTCAATAATCCCCGCGCACAAGGTTTTTCGGTAACTCGCCAGCCGCAAATCTCGCGACCTCCGCAGCGACAACGGAGTAGGCGCGTTCGAGACTGCCGCGGGTGCTGCCCGCGACATGCGGTGTCAACAGCAGACCGGGCGCTGACCATAGCGGGTGGTCGGGCGGTAGCGGCTCCGGGTCGGTGACATCCAGGGCCGCGCGCAATCGCCCCGAAACGAGTTCGGCCAATAACGCTTCGGTCCGCACGATCGGTCCGCGCGCGACATTCACCAGCACCGCACCGTCCGCCATCTTCGCCAGGAATTCGGCATCGACCATGCCGATGGTCTGATCGGTCACCGGAACCATCAGCACCACGACATCGAATTCGCCGAGTAATCGGGGCAATTCGTCGACGCCGTGCACACCGTCGCGTGCGGTCGTGCCCACCAGCGTCAACGTAGCGTCGAAAGCTTCGACCCTGCGGCGCAATTCGATACCGAGATCACCCGCGCCGATACCGAGGATCCGCTTACCCGCCAACGTATCTGTCCGATGTTGATACCAGCGACGTTCGCGCCGCAAATCGGCGAACTCCGTCAGCTCCCGATAAATGGTGAGCAGCGCCGCGACGACCCACTCCGCCGAACTGCCACCATGCGCACCCCGCGCGTTCGACAGCAACACCCCGTCGGGTAGCCGACCGATCCATCGTTCGGCACCGGCCGTGAGCATCTGCACCAACCGCAACTCCGGCAGTCCGGCCATATCGATCGACTCGGGCCGCGCCAGAAATGCCGGGATCAGCACCTCCGCCAACTCAGCCGCCGCGGGCAGCGCTTCGCCGGGCGCATACCGCACCGGCCGTATCCCATCGAGCCGAGCCAATATCCCGACCCCATAATCATCTGGCACAAGCACGGTGACCGGCATGCCTGCCAGATTAGCCGCGCCCACCGCCGAATTGCATCCGATCATCGGACCATTCGCCGTAGCATTCGATACACGGTGGGGTCGAATAACTTTCGTGATCCGCGCTGGCCGCCGCTGCCCGGTCCGGCGTGTACTACGAGCGCGGGCTTGCCGTCCGGGTTGCCGCTGGTCTCCCAGTAGACCTGGTTCCTGTCGCCGACATCGAGGAGCCCGCGCTCGTATGGCTCGATATCCGGGAACGGTTGTGGCGCTGCGGTACTCGGTGCTGATGGTCCCATCCGAACAGCATGCCGGAAGCGCTATGCCAACTGTTCGGTGGAGTTGGGGATCGGTGCTGAGACCCGTTCGCGGGTGCGGAGGGAGGCCCAGAGGGCGGCGGTGGCGGCGGTGCAGGCTGCGGCGCCCCCGACGTGGGTGGCGACCAGGGCGGCGGGGACGTCGGTGAAGTACTGCACGACGCCGACCAGGGATTGGGCGCACACCAGCCCGAGCAGGACGAGCAGGCGTGTGCGGACCGCGGGGGTGATGCCGACTGCGAAGAGGCCGAAGGCCAAACCGATGAGCAGCGCGAGATAGCCGACCAGCAGTTGCGAGTGCAGGTGGACCAGCGTGACGATCTCGACCTGGAGGCGTTCGACCGGTCGTTCGATGCTCTTATCGCCCGCGTGCGGTCCGGCGCCGGTGACCAGCGTGCCGGCGATGAGGACACCGGCGAGCGCGACACCGCTCAGCCCGGTGAGCCAGCGCAGGGGTGCGGGCGCCTGGATCACCTCGATGCCATCATCGGGTTCGCTCACCTTCGCGAACATGACCACCGCGACCCACACCATCAGCATCGACGCCAACAGATGCACCGACACCGTCCACCACAGCAAACCGGTGCGCACGGTGATACCGCCGATGACCGCCTGCAGTACCGTGCCGCCCGGCATCAACCACGCGTACACCAGCACTTCGCGACGACGGCGGGCCCGGGTGACGGCGAGCACGATGAGCGCCGCGCACAGCGTCACCGCGAATGTCAGCATGCGGTTGCTGAACTCGACGGTCTGATGCAGCACCGGAACCTCGGCCACCCCGGTCGGGGTGAAGCTGCCAGGGAAGCACTGCGGCCAAGTCGGGCACCCGAGCCCGGACGCCGTGACCCGCACGATCGCCCCGGTGACGGCGATCCCCGCCTGGGACACGATGACCGCGACAGCAATCAATCGCTGCACCCGCAACGAGGGCAGCGGAAGTAAATCGACGAGCCGCAGAAACGCGCGATACAGCACCCAGCAATCGTAGCCGGGCCCCTCCCACCACCCGCACCCGGTCTACTACGCCCCGTCGTTCCGCTCGAACAAGATCGGGTGGACACTATGGCGGCGTCGGTCGAGAAGCCCGCGCCACCGTTTCCACCTGATCTTGATCGGGTTAGTCGAAGCGGAAGAATCGGGTGGCGAGGAAGGCGGAGATGCCGCCCCATGCGGCGAGGACGGCGATGCCGAACCAGTCGATGCTGGTGCGCATGGCGTCTTCCAGCGTGTCAGCCAGCGCCCCGGACGGCACCAACCGCACCAGCACATTCACCACTGCGGGTAGATCGTCGGAGGCGAATACGATGCTCGCGATGCCGAGCATGACGAACCAGAGGATATTCGCCAGTGCCAGCACGATCTCCGCCTTGAGCGTGCCGCCGAGCAGCAGACCCATTGCCGCGAAAGTGGCTGTGCCGAGCGCGATCACCAGCGCGCCGAGCCCGAGCCCGGCGAGTTCCGGTCGCCAGCCGAGCGCGAATCCGATGGCCCCCAACAGCATTGCCTGTAACACCACCACGATCAGTACCGCGGCGCTCTTGCCCGCCACAATGCCCCAGCGGGGGAGTGGGGTGGCCCCGAGGCGTTTGAGCGCACCGTAGCGCCGGTCGAATCCGACCGCGATGGCCTGTCCGGTGAAGGCGGTCGACATCACCGCCACCATCATCACCGCGGGCACGATCTTGTCGACGCGGTCCTCACCGAGGTCCCCGAACGGCAACAGGCTGAGCCCGACAAGCAGTGTGATCGGAATGAACATGGTGAGCAGCAACTGTTCGCCATTGCGCAGCAAAAGGATCAGCTCGAGCCGGGTCTGCGCGGTCATCATGGCGACGCGACCGCTCGGACGCGGATCGGGGGTGAAAGTGCCCGGCGCGAAGCGGTTTCCGGCGAGATCTGGCTGATTCATCCGCGTAGGTCCCGTCCGGTGAGTTCCAGGAAGACGTCCTCGAGCCGACGCTGATCGATCCGGATATCGGTCGCCAGCACATTCTGCTGCGCACACCACGCGGTCACCGTGGCCAGCACCTGCGGATCGATCTCGCCCTCGACCAGATATTGTCCGGGAGTTGTCTCGCGCGGCGAGAAGCCTTCCGGCAGGGCTGTTTTCAGCAGGTGCAGATCGAGTTTGGGTGGCGCGGTGAAGCGCAGTTGGCCGGCCGCGCCGTGTGCGGTCACCTCGGCAGGTGTCCCGGAGGCGACGATCTGTCCGTGATCGATGATCACCAGTTGGTCGGCCAGTTGTTCGGCCTCGTCCATCATGTGTGTGGTGAGCAGCACCGTGACGCCGTCGCGGCGCAGTGCGTCGATCAGCTCCCACACGATGAGCCGCGCTTGTGCGTCCAGACCCGCGGTCGGTTCGTCGAGGAAGACGATCTCCGGCTTTCCGACCAGCGCGCAGGCCAGTGCGAGCCGCTGCTGCTGGCCGCCGGAGAGCCGTCGGTACGGTGTGCGCCGGTTGTCCTGTAGGCCAAGGGTTTTCAGCAACCACTCGGGATCGAGCGGATCGGCGGAGTAGGCGGCGACCAGGTCGAGCATCTCGCCGGCACGCGCACCCGGGTACGCGCCACCGCCCTGCAGCATGACGCCGATGCGCGGCCGCAACCGGTCGGAGTCGGCGATCGGATCGAGTCCGAGCACCCGGACCGAACCGGCATCGGGGGTCTTGAACCCCTCGCACATTTCGACCGTCGTGGTCTTGCCCGCCCCGTTGGGTCCGAGCAGGGCCAGCACCTGTGCCTGTTCGACGGCGAAGCTGATCCCGTCGACGGCGGTGGTCTCGCCGTAGCGCTTGACGACGCCGTCGATACAGACGGCGGGTTCCGAGGCTGCGGTCACCATCGCGCCTCGGTGCTCGGCTCCGTCGCGTCCAAGGGTGCTGTGCCCATTGTTCGCTCGCTTCGCTCCCTCACGGTGTCACACCGTAAGCGGTCGAGGGATGTGACCCGGACGACACCCCTGCCTCGTCAACTCCGCGGTCCGGAAGGACCGGCCGCGGTGGGCGCGGTGTCGGCGCCGAGCTGGTGTAGCCGCCACGGCAGCGACTTGCGAGTCGCCAGGATCATCAGCGTGCAGGTGAGAACAGTGATGCACGCCGCGTAGATAAGGACGAAGGGCGGGATTTCGCTGCCCGAGGGCATGAGCATGACACTGATCGCCGCGGAAGCGATCGTGGCGGGCACCCGGAAGGCGGGCCGGCTCGCCCAGGCCGCCAGCGGGACGATGCCCCAGAGCAGATACCAGGGCTGCACCACCGGAAACAGCAGGACGACCGCGCCGAAGGCGACGCCGAGAGCGCCGACCGGATGCAGCCGACCTCGCCAGGTGGCCACCATGAGCCGCACCACGACCAGTGCGGCCGCGATCGCCGCGATCGGTCGGGTGATGCTCAGCAGCGCGGTGGTGTGGTCGCCCAATCCCAGTAGGACGCCGCCGAATCCGGTGGCTACACCGAGCGCGGTGGGCAGCGACATCCAACTGCGCACCGAGTTGGCCATGGTCAGTGTGTCTATCCAGCCGAAACCGAGACCGCTACCCAGACATACCGCGAGCATGACGGCGCCGGTGACACAACCGAGGAATAGCGCGGCTCTGAGCACCGCACGCCAATCGCCGCCCCATTTTCGGCTCAATGCCATCCACACGAATGCCAGAGCCAGCATCGATGGAATCTTGACCATGGCGGACAGCGCGATCAGCGTGGTGCCCGATAGAAGCAGCACGAGTGCGTGTCCGCGCATCGGGCCGATATTGCTCAGGGCGGCCAGACAGTATTCCAACCCGACCAGCATCAGGCCGAGCATCATGGCCTCGTTGTGCACACCGGATACCAGGTGGAATATCACGAGTGGGTTCACGGCGCCGAGCCACAAGGCGGCCACGGGCGATACTCGACACCGCTGTGCCAGTCGGGGCAGTGCCCAGACGATGCAGGCCACGCCGAGTAGCGCAAGCATGCGGTGCAGCAGCACACCGGCGAGCATATTGTCGCCGACGATTTCGGCGATGCCCTTGCCCAGCCAAATCGAGAGCGGGCCATATGGCGCGGGCGAATTCTGCCAGATATTGGGCACGCTGCGCGTCAGAATGTGGTCTTGGCCGAGCCCCTGTACCGGGCCGACGTCATAGGGATCGAGTCCACTCGCCGCGATCTCGCCCTGGGCCAGATAGGAATACACATCCTGGCTGAACATCGGCGGCGCGACCGATAGCGGGATGATCCACAGCAGCAGCGTACGGTCCAGTTGCGATCGGCTGATACGGCGAATGCGGTTGGACTGTAAGCCGAGTGCGAATCGGCCGAGCAGCAGCCAGGCCAGCATCACGATAACCGTGCCGACCATGGTCGTCGCCAGCCCCGAATTGTGCACACGCGCGGGCAGCCCGAGAATCGCCTTGCCGTAGGTCGGATTCTGCAGCGTGGGTTGGGCGCCGAGACCGAGCGCGCCGATGGCCATCATCACCGAACCCGTCGCGCCCAACAGACGGACCCGGCGCAGTTGCGCGGTCTCCTGCGGGTTGAGTTCGGCGGCTTCGGGCTCGTTGATGTGCAGGGTTTCGCCGACGGTGTGGTCGGGCGCAACATCCAGGCCGATGATCCGACGCCCCAGCGAAACGGCAGTACTGATCGGTGAGGTCCGACGCAGGCGAGTCAGGGTGCCCGAGGTGGTCGATCGGCTGCGTTCGACCCCTGGTTCGCCGTGTTCGCCTGACATCACGCGGTCAGCGTAGCCGATGCCACCGGCGTATCCGGTGCTCCGCGGAACCGACTGCGGGGCTTGTTCGCACTGCTTTCGGCCGTCGCTTGTGGCCACTGTTGCCATCGATTGGATCACGCCGTCGAAGCGCTGCTCACGTTCCCGAAGAAGCTGGTCGTCGCGCACTGACGGATTTTCGGCACCGATGTGTGGCCTAAATCGCACTTGTAATTCTGTCGGGTGCTCGGGCTGGTCGTCGCGCGAGACCCGCAGGTGGTGAACCTGTTGCCTCCGAACACCGCCGGAAAAGCGCTCCGGTGCAGGTCATCGGCCCGGTCAACTCAGGGCACCCTTATTAGATTCCGGGAACGAATTCCGTCACACTGGTGTTGTGAAAACCGTGGGTTTACCGCACGACGAGGATCGAGGGACCGGTCGCCGCACCGGTGCCGGGCCCGTTGCTGCGCCCGCGCCCCTGGTCACGGGTGGTGAAGGACATACTCGTGCCGCCGTGGTCCAGCTGCTGCTCGAAGAGGGTCCGATCACCGCGACCGCGATCGGCACCAAGCTCGGCCTGACGCCGGCCGGTGTCCGTAGGCACCTGGACGCACTGATCGAATCCGGTCAGGCGCGGGCCAGTCGCTCGGCGCCGTGGCAGCAGAAGGGTCGCGGCCGCCCCGCCAAGCAATATCAGTTGACGGCCGTGGGCCGGGGACGGCTCGGCCACGCCTACGACGATCTGGCGGGGGCGGCGATTCGCCAGCTCGGTGAGATCGGCGGCGAACAGGCTATTGCCGATTTCGCGCGCGAGCGGGCGCGGACCATCGTCGAGGGCATCGAACCGGTCGCCGAGCACACCCCCGAAACCACCACCGCCAAGGCGGACGAGATCGCCGAGGCCTTCACCGACGCCGGATTCGCCGCGTCCACCCGCAAGGTCGGCGCGGGCGTACAGATCTGCCAGCACCACTGCCCGGTGGCCCACGTCGCCGAAGAATTCCCGCAGTTGTGCGAGGCGGAACTCGAGGCTTTCCGGGACCTGCTCGGAACCCACGTCCAGCGACTTGCGACGATCGCCAACGGCGACTGCGCGTGCACTACCCATGTGCCGCTGTTCGTTCTCCCTATCACCGATAACGCTTCCCATAAAACCGCTGCACAGCCCGCAGCGGTACGTACGAACGACTCCGGAAGGAGTGCCGAATGACGACGACCACCGACCAGGTGCAACCGCTCACTCAGGAAGAAACCATTGCTTCCCTGGGCAAATACGGTTACGGCTGGGCCGATTCGGATGTGGCCGGTGCCAGTGCGCAACGAGGCCTGTCCGAGGCTGTCGTCCGCGACATCTCGGCCAAGAAGAACGAGTCCGACTGGATGCTCGAGCACCGGCTGAAGGCACTGCGCATCTTCGATCGCAAGCCCATGCCGAACTGGGGCTCGAACCTGGACGGCATCGACTTCGACAACATCAAGTACTTCGTGCGCTCCAGCGAGAAGCAGGCGGAGAGCTGGGAAGACCTGCCCGAGGACATCAAGAACACCTACGACAAGCTGGGCATCCCGGAGGCGGAGAAGCAGCGTCTGGTTGCCGGTGTCGCTGCGCAGTACGAGTCCGAGGTCGTCTACCACTCCATCCGCGAGGATCTGGAGAAGCAGGGCGTCATCTTCCTGGACACCGACACCGGTCTGCGTGAGCACCCGGAGATCTTCGAGCAGTACTTCGGCACGGTCATCCCGGCCGGTGACAACAAATTCTCCGCGCTGAATACCGCCGTGTGGTCGGGTGGTTCGTTCATCTACGTGCCGCCGGGCGTGCACGTCGACATTCCGCTGCAGGCCTACTTCCGGATCAACACCGAGAACATGGGTCAGTTCGAGCGGACGCTGATCATCGTCGACGAGGACGCCTACGTGCACTACGTCGAGGGCTGCACCGCGCCGATCTACAAGTCCGATTCGCTGCACTCCGCGGTGGTCGAGATCATCGTGAAGAAGGGCGGCCGCTGCCGCTACACCACCATCCAGAACTGGTCGAACAACGTCTTCAACCTGGTCACCAAGCGGGCCAAGGCCGAGGCGGGCGCGACCATGGAGTGGGTCGACGGCAACATCGGCTCCAAGGTCACCATGAAGTACCCGGCCGTCTGGATGACCGGTGAGTACGCCCGTGGTGAGGTTCTGTCGGTGGCCTTCGCCGGTCCCGGTCAGCACCAGGACACCGGTGCGAAGATGCTGCACTTGGCGCCGCACACCTCCTCAACCATCATCAGCAAGTCGGTGGCGCGTGGCGGTGGCCGGGCCTCCTACCGCGGCTTGGTGCAGGTGAACAAGGGAGCGCACGGCTCCAAGTCGACCGTGAAATGCGATGCGCTGCTCGTCGATACGATCAGTCGCTCCGACACCTACCCGTACGTCGACATCCGCGAGGACGACGTGACGATGGGCCATGAGGCGACTGTCTCCAAGGTCTCCGAGGACCAGCTGTTCTACCTGATGAGCCGCGGCATGACCGAAGACGAGGCAATGGCGATGGTGGTGCGCGGCTTCGTCGAGCCCATCGCCAAGGAACTGCCTATGGAATACGCACTGGAACTGAACCGGCTCATCGAGCTGCAGATGGAAGGGGCCGTTGGCTGATGGCGACTGGCGTAATTGGAGCGGTCGAGGGCGAGAATCCCACGGCCAAGCCGATTCAGAACCCGGGCGCAGGAGCCGCGACCAACAAGGGTGAGGTCTTCACCTCCTACGACGTGAACGCCTTCGAGGTGCCTACGGGCAAGGACGAGGCGTGGCGGTTCACCCCGCTGCGTCGACTGCGCGGTCTGCACGACGGCACCGCGGTCCGCGACGGCAAGGCCACGGTCGAGGTCTCCTCGGTCGCCGGAGTGAACGTGGAGACGGTGGCGCGCACCGACTCTCGTCTCGGCGCAGCCGGTGTGCCGTCGGATCGTGTCGCCGCCCAGGCATACTCCGGCTTCGAGTCGGCGACGGTCGTGTCGGTCGGTGCGGAGACCGAGGTCGCCGAGGCGGTAGTCGTCACGGTCACAGGTCCAGGCGAGGGCAAGACCGCCTACGGGCACCTGCAGATTCGCCTCGGCAATTTCGCCGTCGCCACAGTGGTCATCGACCAGCGCGGCAGCGGAACCTACGCTGAGAACGTCGAATTCGTGCTGGGTGACAGCGCCAAGCTGACCGTCGTCGCGGTCCAGGACTGGGCCGATGATGCCGTGAACACCACCGCGCACCACGCCGAGCTCGGTCGCGACGCCACCCTGCGGCATATCGCGGTAACACTCGGCGGCGATCTGGTGCGTCTCACCGCGAACGTCCGCTACGACGGTCCGGGCGGCGACGCCGAACTGCTCGGCCTCTACTTCGCCGACGCCGGTCAGCACTTCGAGCAGCGCCTGCTCGTCGACCACGCGGTACCGCACTGCAAGTCCAATGTGCTGTACAAGGGTGCGCTGCAAGGCGATCCGCATTCGCCCAAGGGTGATGCCCGCACGGTGTGGGTCGGTGACGTGCTCATCCGCGCCGCCGCCGAGGGCACCGACACCTTCGAGGTGAACCGCAATCTGGTGCTCACCGACGGCGCGCGTGCCGATTCGGTGCCGAACCTGGAGATCGAGACCGGTGAGATCGTCGGTGCCGGACACGCATCCGCGACCGGTCGTTTCGACGACGAGCAGCTGTTCTACCTGCGTGCTCGCGGTATCCCGGAGGATGCGGCCCGCCGTCTGGTGGTGCGCGGCTTCTTCCACGAGATCATCCAGAAGATCGCGGTCCCCGAGATCCGGGAGCGGCTGGAGTCGGCCATCGAGGCCGAGCTCGCCGCGATCGGCGTCTGATACCCGAACCATCTACCCCCACAAAGGAACTCGAATTCGATGACCACCCTGGAAATCAAGGACCTGCACGTCGAGGTCGCGAACCCGGACGAGTCCGGCGAGCCCATCAAGATCCTCAAGGGCGTGAACCTCACCATCTCCTCCGGTGAGACCCACGCCATCATGGGCCCGAACGGCTCCGGCAAGTCGACCCTGTCGTACGCGATCGCCGGACACCCGAAGTACACGGTGACCTCCGGCTCGATCACCCTCGATGGCGAGGACGTCCTCGCGATGTCCGTCGACGAGCGGGCGCGCGCGGGTCTGTTCCTGGCCATGCAGTACCCGGTCGAGGTGCCTGGTGTCTCGATGTCGAACTTCCTGCGCACCGCCGCCACCGCGGTCCGCGGCGAGGCCCCCAAGCTGCGCACCTGGGTCAAGGAGGTGAAGGAGTCGATGAGCGAGCTGGAAATCGACGCCGCCTTCGCCGAGCGCAGCGTGAACGAGGGTTTCTCCGGCGGTGAGAAGAAGCGCCACGAGATCCTGCAGCTGGGCCTGCTCAAGCCGAAGATCGCCATCCTGGACGAGACCGACTCCGGCCTGGACGTCGACGCGCTGCGCATCGTCTCCGAGGGCGTCAACCGCTACAAGGAGCGCGAGAACGGCGGCGTGCTGCTGATCACGCACTACACCCGCATCCTGCGCTACATCCAGCCCGAATTCGTGCACGTATTCGTCGGCGGTCGCATCGTCGCCGAGGGCGGCGCCGAACTGGCCGAGGAACTCGACGCGAATGGCTACGTCCGCTTCACTCAGAGCTCACCCACCTCGTCGGCTTCGCCGACTGCCGTCCCCGAGTCCGCAACCGCTGGAGCCTGATATGACCGCCACGGTCCGTACCCTCGACGTCGCCCGGATCCGGGCCGACTTCCCGATCCTGAGCCGCACGGTTCGGGACGGGAAACCGTTGGTGTACCTGGACTCCGGCGCGACCTCGCAGCGTCCGCTCGCGGTACTGGACGCGGAACGGCAGTTCCTGACCGAGAGCAATTCGGCGGTGCATCGCGGTGCGCACCAGCTCGCCGAGGAGGCGACCGACGCGTACGAGGGCGCGCGTGCCGATATCGGCCGATTCGTCGGCGTGGACGCGGATGAGATCGTATTCACCAAGAACGCGACCGAATCGCTGAACCTGGTGACCTACTCGTTCGCCGACGACCGGTTCCCGTACCACGTGGGTCCCGGCGACGAGGTCGTCATCACCGAGCTCGAACACCACGCGAATCTCGTGCCGTGGCAGGAACTCGCGCGCCGTACCGGTGCCACTCTGAAGTGGTACGGCATCACCGAGGACGGCCGGATCGATCTCGATTCGCTCGAGTTGTCGCCTGCCACCAAGGTCGTCGCGTTCACCCACCAGTCGAATGTGACCGGTGCGGTCACCGACGTCGCCGAATTGGTGCGTCGGGCAAAGGAAGTCGGCGCGCTCACGGTGCTGGACGCCTGCCAGTCGGTACCGCATACGCCGGTGAACTTCCGTGAGCTGGGTGTCGATTTCGCGGCGTTCTCCGGGCACAAGATGCTCGGACCGTCCGGTGTCGGCGTGCTCTACGGGCGGCGCGCGCTGCTCGAGGAGACCCCGCCGTTCATCACCGGCGGTTCGATGATCGAGACCGTCACCATGGAGGGCAGCACTTACGCGCCGCCGCCACAGCGTTTCGAGGCCGGTGTGCCGATGACCTCGCAGGTGGTCGGATTGGGCGCGGCCGTGCGATATCTCGAACAGATCGGGATGGAAGCCGTTGCGGCACACGAGCACACGCTCACCGGTGCGGCACTGGAGGGACTCGCGGCGATCGCGGGCGTGCGGATCGTCGGACCGACCGAGAATATCGATCGCGGCGCAGCGGTGTCGTTCGTGGTCGAGGGCATCCACGCCCATGACGTCGGGCAGATTCTGGACGACGAGGGCGTCGCCGTGCGCGTGGGCCACCACTGCGCTTGGCCGCTGATGCGTCGTCTCGGCGTGCCGGCCACCGCCCGTGCGTCTTTCGCGGTTTACAACACTCTCGATGAGGTAGACCAGCTGGTAGCCGCGGTGCGGAAGGCCCAGAGCTTCTTCGGAGTTGCATAAGACATGCGCATGGAGCAGATGTACCAGGAAGTGATCCTGGATCACTACAAGCACCCGCATCATCGCGGGCTACGGGAGCCGTTCGGTGCCGAGGTGCACCACGTCAACCCGACCTGCGGTGACGAGGTG
The DNA here is from genome assembly GCF_040674755.1 of Nocardia sp. NPDC049737. Classification (NCBI taxonomy): domain Bacteria; kingdom Bacillati; phylum Actinomycetota; class Actinomycetes; order Mycobacteriales; family Nocardiaceae; genus Nocardia; species Nocardia sp. NPDC049737. Next base: position 303,083 of record NZ_JBFANH010000002.1, read on the forward strand.
ACCTTGCGCGTGCAGCTCGACGACAACGGTGACGTCGCCGATGTGTCCTATGACGGCCAGGGCTGTTCGATCAGTCAGGCCGCCACCTCGATCCTCACCGATCAGGTGATCGGTCTGCCGGTGCAGCAGGCGCTGAAGGTGGTCGACTCGTACAACGAGATGATCTCCAGCCGCGGCACCGTCGAGGGCGACGAGGACATGATCGGCGACGGTATCGCGTTGAGCGGAGTGTCCAAGTACCCGGCGCGGGTCAAATGCGCACTGCTCGGCTGGCTGGCGTTCAAGGATGCGGTGATCCGGATAACCTCCGCGCAAGAGGCCAAGCGGACCATGGGCAGCGATATCTCCACGAATGGAAAAACGTCATGAGTGAGACACCGGCCATCGAAACGACCGAGCAGGTTGAACTTTCGGCCGAGGACATCAAACAGCTCGAGGACATCGAGGAGGCGATGCGCGACGTAGTCGACCCCGAACTCGGCATCAATGTCGTCGACCTCGGTCTGGTCTACGGCGTGAGCGTCGACCAGGACAATATCGCCACCCTCGATATGACCCTCACCTCCGCGGCCTGCCCGCTGACCGATGTCATCGAGGACCAATCCCGCAACGCACTGGTCCGTTCAGGTCTGGTCGAAGACCTCAAGATCAACTGGGTCTGGATGCCCCCGTGGGGGCCCGACAAGATCACCGAAGACGGTCGAGAGCAACTGCGCGCCTTGGGCTTCACGGTCTAGGACCGCGAATTCGCTGCGGGTCACTATGACATGGCGGCTCTGACGACAGCGTCGATCAGCACTGCTGTTGGAATGGGAAACACCGTGCCGCAGGTGGCTCGGACGTGGCTGGCTGTTTCAGCTGCCCGGCCGGTTCGGTGCTCGATTTCGGACGCGGCTCGACGACAGTCGGTTTCGGGTGCATCCCTTCGGAGATGAGTAACCAGGTCGTGGCGATTATCGCCCCGGCCACCACCGCCGTTGCGAGCAGTTGCGGCAGGCCCGCGATGAGTTTCGTCCCTGTGGCGGCCACGGCGATGAGGCAGCGGCGCGCCGTGGACGCCAGCCGAGGAGCCGTAGCCCGACGCGGATGCGCGGCGGCGGGTGCCTCGGCTGGCTGCGACAATCGCACAGGTCGCGGCTGGGCCATCGTCGGTTGCGACTCAGACGCCGGTGAACGCTGCGGTGCTTGCTCCGAAACCGGCTGCGCCCCAACCATCACCGGAGGTTGGGCCGGTGCCGTTGACAATGACTGCGGCTCACTGTCCGACACTGACCCGGTCTCGGTCCTACGGTGCGGCTCTTCCGCCGATCCAGGTTCCGGCCCAACCGAGGCCAAAGGGTGATGCTGTGGTGCAGCCGTTGCCACAAGAATCGGCGGGGTCGGTTTCGGCAACCAATTCCGCAGGCGCGGCTCTCGGTGCCGACGACCTCGGCGGTCGAGATCACGGCGGGACGGCGGCTTGTCCGACGATTCATCGGACTCGATCCACGACGACCAACTGTCGGTGAATGCCGAGGACAACTGTGGATCCGACTGCGCGTATATCGCGTTCGGATGGTCCACCGGCTGCGACTTTGGCTGCGGCGGCGCGGATGCCAGGGCGTGCGGCTCGATTTCGCGCGATCGTGCCACGCTTTCCGACGGCTCCTCGTCGATCTCGGTCGGCAGCCATGGCGGGAATGGAGTCCTGACCGGTGACCTCTCCGACGACATACGAGGGTCGTCGGGAAGTTCGACGGCGCCGACCCCTACCGACGCATAGGCTTGCACCAGCACCTTCGATGCCGGACGCTCAGGTCGTCCGGTTTGCGACGGAAATCCCTCGGCCACAAGCTCTTCGATCGTGACCACGTGCGAAAGGCCGAGCCCGCCGAGCAGTTCGTATGCCTGCTCCGCAGTCCAGATCAGCTTCCGGTTCGCTGTTCGAAGGAACCAGGCGCGCAACTCCGTCGACGAGCCGAGGACCACGGTACCGCCGGACTTTCGCGATTCGCGCTCCGGTGTGACGGCCGCTTCTCCGGGCGGCACGACCACGATCAGCCGGTCGACGAAGGCATCCGGGTGCTGCTTGCGCACCAGCTGGCTCAGGTCGAATGGATCGCCGTCGCGCAGCGGAGCTGGCTCCGCATCGCTGTCCTGGGCTTCGATCACGACCACGGCGCGCGGAGTGATGACCACCACGTCCGTCTGCCGTGTCGCGTCGCCCGGGTGGCCGTTGTTTCCGTCGGGTATGGGATGCCCCGAAATAGCAAGCCCCACAATGACGTATTGACCGTTCCAAGTCCGTATCCATTCGAGCACGCACTGTTCGGCCCCTTGCATGTCCCGTTTGTTGACAACCAGCATCGAGGGTCACCCTCCGTCTCGCCTGCACAGTCGACCCCCCCAACGGTATTCATCGCAGACGTCGCGCGAGAATCCGAAAGGCACTCAAAGAGCAGGGGTTTGGCGACAAAAGGTGTCACTATATCGGCGCGTCGGCAGGGGCGTCGCGTCAGATCGGGTGCACGCGTCGGGGCGCAACACACCGGCGATATCGATGCAGGTGAGGTGGCGGTAGCGACGCGGCGGTCGTCACATTTCCCGGCCGGGCCTGGTCAAAGCGGTGGCGGGCAGATGTCCGTCGCCGCCGCACTGCGGTGGATGACCTGCGGAAGAGGGAATATATGTCGCAACGCTTGCGGTGGGCGTGGGTACGGACCGGCCTCTACTGGTTTCTCGGATTCGAGTTCTTCGTCGGCTTCGCAACCAAGTGCTGGCCCGGGTCTACGATTTTCGGGCCCGCCTATTCCGAGAAGTTCGCGGAGTGGGGATTTCATCCGAATATGCGGTTCGTGGTCGGTGGGCTGGAGTTGATCGCTGCCGTGCTGCTGGTGCTTCCGCGCCGGGAGAGCAGATTCCTGGGCGCGGCCATTCTGGTGCTGGTGCTGACCGGCGCGGTGACCACACATCTCATCGATGACGCGCCGATCTGGCAGGGCACCTCGGCACCGATTCATCTGGTGATCATGATGGCCGTCGCGCTGGTGAATTGGCCTGCGGACTGGCGAGATGTGGTGCCGCCGTGGGGCCGTACGGCATCGTCGGCGAGAGCTTCTGTGGCGCGGGGAGGTCGCTGACCAACGGATGTCCAGCTCTGGTGATACAAAGATTTGGACAATTAGGATCGAAGCGGTCAGGATTCGAGCCGAAGCTATTTTCGGAACTGGGGAGCGCAACACATGTCACTATCGTCCAAGGCTGCCATGGGTCTGGTGGCCGCGTCCGCGGGTGCGTTCGTCGCAGGCGGGGCCGGGGCCGCGCAGGCGGAGGAGGCCCTCTACGGCTCGCTGGCGATTTCGGTCTCCGCGCGCGGCGATGCGACTCTCGGATGGGCTTACAACTACTCGAACTGGGCGGATTCCGATCGTGCCGCGGTGCAGCAGTGCGGAGTGTCTGGTTGCCATGTCATCGTGCAATTCGCCAATGCGTGCGCGGCCGTGGCCCGCAATGGCGATGATCACCTGGGCTGGGCCTGGGCGCCGACACGTGCCGAGGCCGAGCAACAGGCGATCGCCAATGCCGGGCCGACCGCACCGCCGCCGCTGCTGAACTTCGGCAGCTCGGCGCCGCGCGAACCGCGCATTGTCGATTCGCAGTGCACCGCGAACGCGAGCTGACGAAAAACCGAATGCGTTCTCGACGCGATCCGCGTCGAGAACGCATTCGGTTGCGCCCGCGCCGAGGGATCAGCGGCGCAGCACTTTTCGGGCAATGATATTGCCCAGGAACTGAATCCCCTGCACACCGACGATAATGATCAACGTCGCGACCAGGGTGACCTGCCAGTCGAAGCGCTGATATCCGTAGACCAGCGCGAAATCACCGAGCCCACCGCCGCCGACGGTGCCCGCCATGGCGGACATATCGACGATGGCGATCACCACGAAGGTGTAGCCGAGCACCAAGGGCCCCAGAGCTTCCGGGATCAGCAGCGTCAGAATGATCCGCAGCGGGCCGGCGCCGACGGCCCTGGCCGCCTCGATCACGCCCGGATCCACGGTGACCAGATTCTGCTCCACGATGCGGGCGATACCGAAGGATGCCGCCACGATCATGACGAAGGCCGCGGCCTCTGTACCGATCGTCGTCCCGACCACTTCGAGGGTGACGGGGCCGAGCGCCGCCAGCAGGATGATGAACGGAATCGGCCGGACCACATTCACCAACACATTGAGCAGCACATTGATCGGCGCATTCGCCAGCAGTCCGCCCTTGCGAGTGGTGTACAGGGCGGTGCCGAGCAACAGCCCGATCAATCCGCCGACGACGAAGGTGAGCAGCACCAGATAGATGGTGGTGCCGATGGCCTCGGTCAGTACCGGCCGGAGTTTGTCCCAATCCGTATGCACGAGTTCCCCTCTCAGCCGACCCGGTGACCGAGCGCTTCGATCACCTTGTCCACATCGTCATCCGAACCGTGCAATGCCAGCGTCACGCTGCCGAATGTCTTGTCCTGCAACGTACTCACCCCGCCATACACCACCTCGAACTCGACACCCGCATGCGCGGCCGCGGCCAGCGCGGCACCGATGCCGCGCTTGTCATCGATATCCACGGTGACCAACCGACCACCGTGCAGCTCACCGAGTCGTCGCAGTTCCTCGGCATCGGGCCGATTGTGTAGCACGGTCTCGACGAAAGACTGCGTCGGCGCCGCCTGCGGGGTCGCGAAAACCTCGAAGGTGCTGGCCAATTCGACGATCTTGCCTTCTGCCAGTACCGCAACGCGATCGGCCACCGCGCGAATCACATCCATCTCGTGTGTAATCACCACAATGGTGACGCCGAGTTCGCGATTGATCTTCTTCAGCAGTCGCAGCACCTCACCTGTGGTCTCCGGGTCCAGCGCCGAGGTCGATTCGTCGGCGAGCAGCAATGACGGCGAGGTCGCCAGCGCTCGGGCGATGCCGACCCGCTGCTTCTGACCGCCCGAGAGCTGCTCAGGATAGCTGCGGGCCTTATCGGCGAGCCCGACGAACTCCAGCAACTCCTCGACCCGTGCCTTGCGTTGGGCGCGCCTCCAGCCCGCGACCTTCAGCGGATACTCGATATTGCCTGCGGCCGTGCGCGATCGGAACAGGTTGAACTGTTGGAACACCATGCCGATATCCCGGCGGATGCGGCGGACCTCGGCCTCCCGCACACCCGTGATGGGCGTACCGGAGACCTCGATAGTGCCGGTGGTCGGCTTTTCCAGCGCGTTGATCAGCCGGACCAGCGTGCTCTTGCCCGCGCCGGAATAACCGATCACACCGAAGATTTCGCCCTGCTCGATACGCAGCTCGATATCGTCGAGAGCGACCTGCTTATCCGTGCCCTTGCCGAAAACCTTCGTGACCGAGCGGAATTCGACCGCAGGAACCTTCTGCTCGCTCACTTGCCGTCTTTGATGGTCTGCTGCACCCTCGCCAGGATCTGCTCCAGCTCGGGACCGCTGCGCTTTACTTCGACCGCGGTGTTCTTGGTGACCTCGGCGTGCGCCTGCTGCACGTCCGGATCGTGCCAGAGCTCGGCCACCTTCTGGTACAGCTCGTTGTTCTTGTCCTCGGCTCTGGACACCACGACATTGATGTACGGCTCGGCCGCCGGATTCTTCGGATCATCCTTGTAGAGCGCCGAATTGGGATCGATGCCGGAGCGATCGAGGAAGGTGTTGTTGATGATCGATCCGTCGACCGAGGCCAGCGAGAGCGCGGTCTGCGCCGCGTCGACCGGGGTCACTTCGACCTTGGATGCAGCCTTATCGATATCGGCGGGCGTCGGCGCCTTGCTGGTGCCCGAGAGTTTCAGCAAACCGGCAGCTTGCAGCACGAACAGCGCCCGCGCCTGATTGGTCGGATCGTTCGGGATCGCGATCTGGGCGCCCTGCGGCAGATTCGCGAGCGACTTGTGCTTCTTGGAGTAGAGCCCGAGCGGAACGATGTAGGTCGAGGCGATCGGGGTCAGGGTGTCGTTATTGGCGACGTTGTAGGCGCCGAGGAACTGCAGATGCTGGAACAGATTGAGATCGATCTGCTTTTGCGACAGTGCGAGATCGGGCTGCTTGTAATCGGAGAAGTTGGTGATCCGCAGGGTGATGCCCTGCGCCTTCGCCTTCTCCTCGAAGACGTCCCAGGCGTGGTCCTTGTCGGTGGTGCCGATGCGCACTACGTTGTCGGAGGAAGCCTTATCGTTGCTGCCGCACGCCGTCAGGGTGAGGGCCGCGGTGGCTACCAGGACCGGGATCGCCAGTACCCGATGGAATTTCACTCGTGCTCCCGAATGCTTTGTCGCAATATGAACCCGATAATCCAAGCGATGCGTCCGAGGGGCGGACAACGGTTTGGATTGTGCTGAGCGAAACTCTGGCAATCAGTTGGACGAGCGTCTAGGTTGCCTGCAATGCGATTGCTGCGCCGTGTTCTGGTGATTCCCCTGCTCCTTGCCCTGGCTGTCGGCGGGGTCGCGTGTGGTCGGGAGCACCGTGAGGATGTGGTGCGCATCGGTGTGAACGACATCTCGCTGCCGCATTGGGATGTCTACAAGAAGAAGGCCGCCGAACAGGGCATCGCTGTCGAATTCGTCAACTTCACCGACTACAACCAGCCGAATCCCGCACTGGCACAACGTCGCATCGATCTCAACAAGTTCCAGCACGTGCGGTATCTGGCCAACTACAACGTCCGCAATAACGACACCCTGGTGCCGATCGGCGCGACCGAGATCTACCCGCTCACGCTTTACTCGCGCAAGCACAAGTCGGTGGCGGAGATACCCAAGGGCGGTCAGATTACCCTGAGCAACAACCCCGCGAACCAGGTCCGTCCGCTGCTCGGCTTGGCCGCCGCCGGACTGATCGTGCTGAAGGGCGGTGCGAGCTGGGATTCGAAGATCGAGGATGTGGACACCGACGCATCGCGGGTGACGCTGAAGACCATCGATCCGACACTGACCGCACAATCACTGGAGAGTGTCGACGCCGCATTCGTCGATGACACCTTCGCACGCCCCGCAGGTCTCACCAAGAACGAGACGATCTTCACCGACGATCCCGAACGTCCGGAGCTCCGGCAGTACATCAATATCTTCGCCGCCCGCGCCGAAGACAGGGACAACCCGAAACTACTTGCGCTGGTAAAGCTTTACCACGATCCCGCGGTGGAGGCGGCCATTCGGGCGGAGGCCGGATTCCAGGGCATCTTCAAGACGAATGACGCGGCCGATCTGCAAGCCACGCTGGCGGAGTTGGAGACCGAATTCCGCAAGTGAGTGGCGCGCTCACTCCGGGAGATGTTCGGTGCTTGCCGCGGCGAGGGCGCGTGCCGCCTCGCGTGTGGCATTGGTATTGGGTTGCAGGGCACGAGAACCGGCGAGTTTCGTGCGCAGGTGCTCGGCGACGGTGATCGGGGCGTATTTGCTGCCCACGCCGAGGCAGGAGGGAAGCGTTTCGATGACGGCGTCCGGATTGCCGTCATGGAAAAAGGCTGCGCTGCGACGTCTTTGGATGGTGCCATCGGTGATCGGCGGCATGACGCGATGCAGAGTGGACAGCCAGCGTTCGTTGGTCCAACGCGCCATCACATCGCCGAGGTTGACCAGCAGGGCATTGTCGGCGGGTTGTACATCGTGCCAACGGTTATCGGCGCCGACGACCTGAAGGCCGGGGACCTGATCCGCCCACAAGACGGTGACGATGCCGTAGTCGGTGTGTTCGCCCATGCCGGTGAGTTCGCCGTCGAGATCGACGGTGCCCGGCGGCAGCGCATAGTTGTTCATCCGCAGGACGTCGAGGGAATGGTCGGTGAATCGGGTGAAGTAGCCAGGGGGCAATTCGAGGGCGTCGGCGAAGATGGTGGTGAGGGTTCGCGCGATGCGGGCAGCGTGCGCGAAGTAGGTCTCCACGGGTGCACGCAAGCCTGGAACCTCTGCCGGCCAGAGGTTTTCGGCGTAGTCGCTCGCGGACAACTCGACCCCCGGATAGGCGGCCGCGGGGATGCCCACATTGAATGCCTCGAAGTAATCGTTCATGCGGGTGGCGGATGTGACACCGAGGCTCAGGCTGAGGCTTTCGCTCTTGGGTGGTGAGTAGCCGCGATTGATTTCGGGCGGTGTGCGATAGCCCTGTTTTATCGCTGGGTCGAGGTCGAAGAAGTTGTCGATTGCGGCTGCGAAGTTGTCCAGTACCGGCTGCGGGATGGCGTGGCCGGTGATCTGCATGAAGCCGACCGTACTTGCGGCGTCGTCGATTCCGCGGGCGACGGCCCGGCGTTCGGCTGTGGAGCCATCGCCGACGTAGGAGGAGATATCGATGACCGGCACTCGGAATTCCACGACGGAGTCCTTCCCCTCGACAACATGTTAATGATAAGCGACAGCAATCAGAATCTGCTATCCATATGTCGTGAACGTTCACCAGCGTCACGGTCAGGTTAAGCCCGGACCGCCGCCCGCATCGGCGATCGGGCAGACTTCCGCTGTGCCGGAAACCGCAGCCCCCGACGAATCGAGTCTGGCCGCGCTGGTCGGCGGTGTGGTGCGGGCGCTGCGGGAGAAGTCCGGACTGTCGATGCGAGATCTGGCCAAGCGGGCCGGTATCAGTCAGCCGTTCCTGAGCCAGATCGAGCGCGGCGTCAGCGCGCCATCGATGATCAGCACGTACCGGCTGGCCGCGGCGCTCGGCGTCGCCCCGGGCGATCTGCTGCCCGCACCCGAATCGGAGCGAGTCCGGGTCGTGCGCGCCGACGAAGGTACGTTGATCCCGGTCGCCGATCGCCCCGATGCTGCCGTCGGCCGGGCGCTGAATATGCGGCCGAACAGTCCGCTCGAGGTCATCGAATACCGGATCGAACCCGGTCAGCATATCGGCGAATGGTTCGAATCGACCGGCGTGAGCAGCCTCTATGTCATCTCAGGCGCGATCGAGGTGGAAATTGTCGGCGCGGGTCGATTCCGGCTCGGCGCACGAGACTTCATCACCTTCCCGGCGACCATGCGCGACCGCTGGCATCGGGTCGACGATGAGCCCGCCGAGGTCTTGCTGGTCATCGTCCATCCATCCTGATTTCGCGGCCCGATTCGGCAGCGCGAGCGGGCCACAGCGGCGATGATTTCCGGGTGGACGACATCACGTATCAGGACACCCGGCTCGCGCTGCACGCGGTGGGGGAGTTGTTGATCGCGGGCCCACAATATCGGCGGTTCGGGACCATCCGACTACGGGTGGTGCACGGTGGTTTCGGTGGTGCGCAGTGGCCGGTGTCGGTGGTCGGCACCGATCTGGTGTGGCCGGAAGGCCGGGTCGCGCTCGTGGGCACCTTCGACAAGGTCGCCGCCGCCGCGGGCTTCCAACCCGAGGCACCGGCCGATGTCTACGCCGACACCACCGGAGTCGACCCCGGCGACCAGCTCGCAGTCGATCCGCAGGCCGCGAGCATCATCGCGGACTGGTTCGCGCTCGGGGATTCGACGCTGCGCTGTACGGCGCCCGATGTCATCCCGGTGCTGTGGCCGGAGCATTTCGATCTGTCCAGCACCGTCAATGAGGTCAATTACGGTGTGTCACCGGGAGATTCGGCGCATCCGGAACCGTACGCCTATGTCGGCCCATGGGCGCCGCGCACCGGCGAATTCTGGAATGCCCCGTTCGGCGCGCTGCGCTCGCGCGAGGAGGTGAACAACGCCGCCGCCCTCCTCGACTTCTTCGAAGAAGGTAAAGCGCGGGCCGCCGAGTCCTGAAGATCACCTGGGGAGTGCGTGCAGGTAGGCGCTGGTGGTCCGATCGGCAGGAAAGTAGGACTCTATGGCGATCTCGTCGAGCGTCACATCGAAGGCCGCACCGAAGCGCATGATCGTATTGAACAGCGACAGCTGTGTGCCGCGGTGCTCGAGCTGGATCGACAGTGCGACCTCGGATGGATCGACCTGCGGGAGAACGGCTTCGGAGGCGAACGCACTCAGTTCCATATGCAGCGCGGCCAATTCGGGATCGCCGGACAGCTCCGCCTGCCGCGCGAGTCGTGGCAGCAGGAACCCACGCAGCTGCTCGATATTCCGCACGCGCGGCGCGAACCCCTTGGGATGCAGACCGATTCGCATCATGTTGATGGGTGGCTCCAGCAGTTCCGCGGCCACCCCCTCGAAGAACACTTCCGCTGCCCTATTGGCGAACAACAGATTCCACTGTCGATCGATGGCCAGCGCCGGAAACGGTTCGTGGGCATCGAGTACCCGCCGGACCGCGGCGCGCGCCTGCGCAAGATCCGGATCGTCGAGCGCGCGATGCCGGTACGTCGGCGCATACCCGGCCGCGACCAGCAGCCGATTGCGTTCGCGTAACGGGATGTCCAGATGGTGGGCGAACCGCTCGACCATCGCCGGACTCGGAACGGTGCGCCCGGTCTCGACGAAACTCACATGCCGCGTCGAAATGCCCGATTGCACGGACAATTCGAGCTGACTGAGCCTGCGCCGCAGCCGCCACTCGCGCAGCATCGCCCCGACGGGATGTTCGCTATCCACCCGGCCAGTATCACCACGCCGCGTGGGGCGCCGCCATTACATGCCTGGTAATCGACAGGCGTACCACGCTCTTGCGACGGTTACCGGCATGACGAACAACCTGGCAATCCGCAACAAGGATCTCGTACTGCACGGCTTGGCCGAGTTCAGTCGGGGCAATGTCGAGATACTGCGAAACCTGTTGCACGAGAACTTTATCGAGCACAGTCCTGGTAATCCGTCCGGCCGCGACGCCTTCGTCGAGTTCATCGCGAACGCGCCGGTGGCCGCCGCCCGACTCGATATCAAACGGGTCATCACCGATGACGAATACGCCGTCGTGCACTACCACATGATCGCCCCAGACGATGCCCGCGGCGTGGCGGTGGTGGATATCTGGCGGCTGGTCGACGGCGTGATCACCGAGCACTGGGATGTCGTACAGCCGGTGCCCGACGCTGATCAACTCCCGCACGGCATGTTCTGATCCGGCCCAGCGGGCGTCGCACTCCGCACCGGTCAATCGGCCGCCGCGGATCAGCGCCCGCTTGGTGCCCGGCGGCACTGCAGGCAGGGCGCGGTTTGCTGGGGAGTGTGCCAACGGTCGGTTATGCGCCCTTGCGGGCCGCTGCTTTCTTCGCGGTCTTCTTGGCGGGCTTGGCGGCGGTCTTCTTGGGCGCAGTTTTGGCGGACTTCTTCGCCGGTGCCGCCTTTGCCTTGGGCTCGGCGGCTGCCTTGCCGGAACTCTCCGCGGTCCGCCGCCCACTGGCCTCCAGACTGCGTTGCAGTGCGGCGACCAGGTCGACGACCTCCGCGTCCATCGCGACGGGCGCTTCCTCTGGCTGACTGACGACCTTCCCCGTGCCGCTGGCGATGGCCTCGTCGAGCACCTTCTGCAGCTCGATCTGGTACTCATCGGTGTATTGCTCGGGATCGAAATCGTCGGACATGGTCTCGACCAGCGTCTCGGCCATCTTGATCTCCTGCGCCTTCGGCTCGGCGACACCGTCCAGCGATTCGAAATCGACGGAACGCACCTCATCGGGCCACAGCAGGGTCTGCAGTACCAGTACACCGTCGCGTACTCGCAGCGCCGAGAGGCGGGTCTTCTGCCGCAGCGTGAAATGCACGAGCGCGGTCCGATCGATGCGCTCCAGCGTGGTCGCCAGCAGCACGTAGGCCTTGGGGGTGTTCGAGTCGGGTTCGAGGTAGTAGCTCTTCTCGAACAGGATCGGGTCGATCTGGTCGTTGGGTACGAACTGCAACACCGGAATCTCGTGCTTCTCGGCGGCGGGCAGCTTCGAGAAGTCCTCGTCGGTCAGGATGACCTTGTCCCCCTCGGGGGACTCATAGGCCTTATCGATATCGGCGTACTGCACGGACTTGCCGCAGACCGTGCAGACGCGGTCGTATTTGATCCGCCCACCGTCCTTGGCATGCACCTGGTGGAACCGAATGTCGTGGTCCTCGGTAGCCGTGTACACCTTGACAGGGACGTTTACCAGCCCGAACGCAATCGAGCCTTTCCAGATAGCTCGTGCCATTACTCCATGATGGACGAACCCATTCGAATAGGCGAGCGAATCGGAATCCCGAGTGTCGCGATCGCGACGCGCCGACGCAGCGGTGCTGGCAGGGTGGCGAAGAGGGTGCGCATGGCGGCGACGGTGCCGCCGAGATCGGTGCGACCCGATAGATAGGCCCGTTGCAGTTGCGGCGGCAGAGTGAAGAAGGCATCGAAGAAGACGGGAAGGTCCTCGGGCGGTAGAGCGAGCAGCGCACGCAGGCCTGCCGACCGCAACGCGTGTACCGCTCGGGCTCGAGCCGGCCACGCCGACGAATCGAGGGCGACGGTGTCGGCGGCGGCCAGCGATGCGGTGACGCTGTAACCCGTTGCGGGATGGGTGAATGCGCCCGCCGCGCCGAATCGCCCCTGTCCAGGGTGGCCGCCCTGAACCGGGAACCGCACGCGTTCCACAGGTTCGGACCCGGTGAGTTCGATTCCGCGCGAACGCAACCGGTGGTGCAGTCGGTCGCGCAGCACGGCGGTGTCGAGAGCGGGACGACCGGCGAGGCAGGTCTCCTCCAGCAACATCGTCTCCGCACTCAACGGCACCGCGTACAGAAACGACCGTGGCGCACCGGGTTCCGCGCCGTTGTCCGCCCGCCAGTCCATGAACAGGGGTGTGATGTCGGCGCCGCGTCGTACGATTACGCCGTACGCGGTTTGCTCGGCGAGTTCGGGGGAGCGCTGAATTCCTCGTGCGTCGATAACACGTTTGGCGCTGAATCTTGTTTCCGAAGCCAAAGTTACTGTGTTGTGCCGAATTTCGACGACCCGATCGGTAACTATTTGTGCGCCGTCGAGATTCAGGGAATCCCGCAACCGTGCGGAGTTGAAGACGACATAGGTTCGGTCGAGTCGATGCGGCCTGGCACCCCAGGCCGTCGGATGCGCCACGGTGCTGGCTATGGCCGACGGATCCAACCATCGTGGCAGCTCGTCGTGCCAGCCCGCGTACGTCGCCGACCAGCGCCTATCCGGCACCGGATCGATTGCGGTGACCGACATTCCGTGCGCGAGACAGCGGTGCGCGAGCGCGCGACCGGCGGGTCCGAGTCCGCAGACGATCAGGTCCGCGGTCATCGCTTATCCGATGTCGAGCGCGGATGTCGGTGTGGCACAGCGAGTTCGGTGGCGTGCAGGGCGGACCCCCTTCGTTGTCGGCGCGGTTCGTCGGTCGTGCGGAGCCTACTGTCGCGCGGTCGGGTCACCGTTGCGTTGTGATAGTTCACGGATATCGACGGTGACATTCTTCATAATGCGATCATGTCAGATCTCGCTTTTCCAGCAACGATGTGACTCGCCAGTAGCCTCGTGTCATCGTCCGGCTGGTCACAATGTCCGGTGCGCCGTATGCTCGGCGTTGTCGAGCGGATTGCCCAGGGTCGGGCAATCTTGATCCGATTGCCGAAATCAATGTTGATTTCGGAACTTTCTGTTCCCTTGATCCTGTGGAACGGAATTCCCGCATCGTCTGCCCGCGGCCATTGTCGTGCCAGCCGGGAAGTTCGTGCTGCCCGTCTCTGTCGAAAGGACCGCTACGGTGAATTCTTCCCGATTACGCGCCCTTGGAGCCGCCCTACCGGCCGGCGAATACACCACTTCAGAAGTACTGAGTCGGATGACAAGCGGCGGCGAGTTCGACGTCGAGCGAATTACCGGCATCGGTCACCGCTATATGGTCGACCGCGCCAGTGAGGACACCCTCACCCTCGGCGTGCGGGCTGCGGCGGACGCGCTGGCGAAATCCGGTTTAGACGCCGCCGACCTGGACATCATCATCTGTGGCGGCACCACTGTGCATGATGGATTCCATATGGTCTTCGAACCGTCGGCGTCGCAGGAGATCGCCCGGCGCATCGGTGCGGTCAATGCCTCCGGCTATGACGTGGCGAATGCCTGTGGCGGCACCATGACCGGAATCTATCTGCTGGACAATCTGATTCGCGCGGGTGCGGTGCGCAATGGCATGGTCGTCACGCCCGAGGTGATCTCGCCGGTAACCGAAGGCGCCCTCGCCGAGGCCATGGATGCGCGCGATCCACAGTTCGCCGCACTCACTCTCGCCGATGCCGCGATCGCGGTCATTCTCGACCCGGCGGTCGACGAGGAAGACGTGCTGCACTACGTCGATCTGACGACTTGCGCCGAGTATTCGCCATTGTGTATCGCCAAACCGAGCGATGCCAGCGAAAACATGATCATGTTGACCGACAATCTCACCATGCAGGCCGCGCCGCGTCGGGAAACATGGGCGAAATTCCACAGCGATATCCTCGCAAAGCGCGGCACCACATTCGCCGACGAGAAGTTCGACTTCATCGTGTTCCATCAGCTCGGCGTCGGATTCACCGAGAAGCTGGCCGAATCCGGCAGCAAGATTCACGGCACCGAGATGCCGCCGAGGTTGGCGACCGTGGAAAAGTATGGCAACACCGGGGCAAGTACGCATTTCCTGGTACTGCACGACTACATTTCCCGAGGCGAGATCCCGAAGAGGGCCAAGATCTGTTTGGTGCCGACGGCCTCTGGAATGGTCTTCGGTGTCCTTTCGGCAACTATCAGCGCATTGGTGGGATGAAATGTCGTTCATTATTCGGCGATCCGCCGTCAGCGCCGATCCCACCCTCGGTTCCATCGACCACGCCGTGCGGGCGGCCGGGGAGTGCCTCTCGGGGGCGGGTGTCGAGCCGAACGATATCGACGTGCTGATCAATGTCGGCGTCTACCGCGACAGCAATGTCGTCGAACCGTCCAATGCCGCTCTGATCCAGAAGGAATTGGGGATGCATCTGGACTACCAGGTCGGCTCCTCGCGGGCGGGTTTCTCGCTCGATCTGCGCAACGGGGCGTGCGGCGTGCTCAACGCATTGCAGGCCGCGGGTGCGCTGCTGGAGAACGGCACCGTCGAGCGGGTACTGATCGTCGGCAGCGATGCTCATCCGGGCGGCATCGGACATGCACCGGCCGACTTCCGCTACGCCGCGGTCGGTGCCGCATTGCTGGTGACCAAAGGGATCGATGAGGGCACCGGCTTCGATCGCGTGCACCTTCCGGCGCCGCTGCCGCGCGAGGGCGGCACTCATCCCGGTGTCGCCGGGTACCTCGATCTGAAAGCGATGGGTAACGACGGCCAGCGCTCGATCACCGTCGATGTCGCCGACGACTACGCGGAATTGGTCAGCGGCGCAGCGTTTGCCGCGGTTCGCTCGTACCTAGCCGAACGTCCGGAGGGACAGCGCGTGCTGGTCACCAATAACCCGGTGCCCGACTTCGCGGCCACCCTGGCGAGCGAATTCGGTTTCGCCCGAACGCATCAGGCCGCGACCGGCGATCTGGACGGGGGTAGCTCGGGCTTGATCATCGGCTATCACCAGCTGCTCGAGGCAGGCGAGCTGTCGGCTGGTGACGAATTGCTCTTGGTCGCCGCCGGATCGGGTCCGATCGCGGGCTGCGTGAGCTACACCGTGCCCGCCGGCGGTGCGGGGTGAATCAGCAGACCGCGGATCTGAGCGCGCTGCTGGAGCACCAGATCCGACACCGCGCCGACCTGGCCGCCATCAGCTATCCGACGGTGGCGCATCCAGAACGTGCCCAGCGCGCAACGGATCTCGACTTCGCGGTGCTGACCTTCGCCGAACTCGGCGCGCGAGTCGAAGCCTATGCCGCGGCATTCCAACGGATCGGAATCAGCAAGGGCGTCAAGACCATTGTCATGGTCGAACCCGATCCCGATCTGTTCGCGGTGATCTTCGCGCTGTTCCGCGTCGGTGCGGTACCGGTGGTGGTGGATCCGGGTATGGGCGTGCGCCGCATGCTGCATTGCTTCCGCAGTGTCGGTGCGCAGGCGTTCATCGGGATTCCGCTGGCGCATCTGGTGCGGTTGGCGGCGCGGCGCACATTCCGTTCGGTGCGGCTGCACGTGACGGCTGGACGCTCGTTCTGGGGTGGGCACACTTTGCTCGCCATGCGACAGACGCCTGGTGCGGTCGCACCCGAGATCGCCCATTCGCCCGACGATCTGCTGATGATCGCCTTCACCACCGGCAGTACCGGACCGGCGAAGGGGGTGGAGTTCACGAGGGCCGGATTCGCTGCTTCGCTGCGGGTGATCGAGCGGTTGCACGGTCGCCCGACGGGTTTCGTCTCGCTCACCTCGGTGCCGCTGTTCGGCATCTTCGATCTGCTGCAGGGTGCGCATGTGGTGCTCGGACCGGTCGATCCGGTGCGGGTGTCCAAGGCAGATCCGGCATTGCTCACGGATGTGGTCCGCAGTTTCCAGGCCACGGATGTCACGGCATCGCCTGCGCTGCTCGGTCCGCTCGGCGAATATCTGACCAGAACCGGGATCAGGTTGCCGAGCCTGGTTCGGGTCATCTCGATGGGCGCTCCCGCGAATCTGGATGCGCTGGAAGGGGTTCGGGCCGCGCTCGGGGAGTCCGCGCGCGTCTTCACCACCTACGGCGCCACCGAGGCATTGCCGCTGACCACCCTCGAATGGTCCGAACTCGACGAAACCCGCAAGCAGACCGCCGAAGGCGCGGGCACCTGCGTCGGCCGCCCGATCGCGGAATCCGACAGTGATACACGGGTGCGGATCATCGCCATCTCCGATGACGAAATACCCACCTGGCACGACGATCTCGTGCTTCCACCGGGGCAGATCGGCGAAATCGTCGCCACCGGTGCGCAAGTCAGCACCGCCTATCATCGCAACCCCGCCGCCGATGCCCGCAACAAGATCGACGAGACCCGTCCGGACGGCACCGCGCGCCGCTGGCATCGCGTCGGCGATCTGGCCTGGCAGGACGACTCCGGTCGGCTGTGGTTCTGCGGCCGCTCGGCCCAGCGGGTCCGCACCGCGGCCGGTGACCTGTTCACCGTGCAGTGCGAACAGATCTTCAACACCCACCCGGATGTGCACCGCACCGCGCTCGTCGGTATCGGCGAACCGGGTGCACAGATCCCGGTGCTGTGCTTCGAATTGCGGTCCGGGGTGGCGGAATCCGAGATCCCACGGGTGCAGCGGGAGCTGTGGTCCATCGCACGCGAACGCGAATTCACCAGGGCGATCAAGGTGTTTCGCGCGCATCCCGGATTCCCGGTCGACATCCGGCACAACGCCAAGATCGGGCGCGAGGAATTGGCCGCATGGGCCGGAAAGGGGATGACGTCATGAAGGCATTGGTCACCGGGGCAACCGGATTCCTCGGCAGCCATATCGTCGACGCCGCGATGGCGGCCGGCGATGACGTGCGCGCCATCGTTCGGCCGTCGAGCGATCTCGGCCATCTGTCGACGGTGCCCGAAATCGAAACGGTGGCAGGCGATCTGGGCGACTACGAATCGCTGGTCACCGCATGTAAGGGCGTCGATGTGGTCTATCACAGCGCCGGGCTGGTCGCCGAGGTCGGCAGCCGCGCGCAGTTCTGGGAGGCCAATGTCGAGGGCAGCCGGCGGCTGATGAAGGCCGCGCAGCAGGCCGGTGTCGCCCGGTTCGTCTTCGTCAGCAGCCCGTCGGTGGCAACCTCCTATGACACCGACCGCTTCAGCATCGACGAATCCGAACCTTATGTGACCGCCCCGAAGAGTCTGTACGTGGAAACCAAGGCCGCCGCCGAACAACTCGTCCTGTCCAGCAACACCCCGGATTTCGTGACCTGCGCGCTGCGACCGCGGATGATCTGGGGACCGCGTTCCTCGGGCTGGATGACGCTGCTGCTGCGAAAGCTGAAGTCCGGCAAGCTGCCCGACCTCTCCGGCGGCAAGAACGTCATGGTGTCGATCACCTACTGTGAGCACGCCGCGCAGGCCTGTCTGCAGGCGGCGCGCTCGGACCAGGTCGCGGGCAATGCCTACTTCCTCGCCGATCCCGAGGATGTCGACCTGTGGAAGTTCGTCAAGGATCTCGCCGTCGCCTTGGACCTGACGCCACCCAGCCGCATCATTCCCAAACCGGTCTTCGATGCCGCCATCGCGGTTTTCGACACCATATGGCGGGTGCCCGCGATCAAGGAGCGCTACGCGCCGCCGCTGTCCAGTTGGACCACCGCGGCGCTGACCGTCTCCAGTACCTACGACACCAGCGCCGCCACCCGGGATTTCGGCTACGCGCCGACGGTCTCACTGGCCGACGGACTGGCCGCCTACATCGACTGGGTCGGACAGGTCGGCGGCGTCGACGCCGTCATCGCCCGCGGATGACCGACGGTCGACGCCACGCATTCGAGCGAAAGCCGCTCCACGCCTAGGAGACTCGCATGATGACCACCCCGCTCGCCAGCCGTCCGACCGGTACCGCCGAGGTGCCGACCGCACCTGGCGCCTTACCCCTGATCGGACATTCACACCGCCTCGCCCGCAGACCCTACCGCTTCTTGCAGACGCTGTCGGATCTCGGACCCGTGGTGCGGGTGAAGATTCCGGGCTACGACACCTATGTCGTCACCGAACCGGAGCTGATCCGCGAGGCGTTCGTCGGGCTGTCCGATCAGGGTTCGATGATCGATCGCGCGCAGGCGCTGCTCGGCGCGGGCGTCACCGTCTTGTCCGGTCCGCAGCACAGGCGGGAACGTCGCATGATCGCCCCGGCTTTCGCTCGCGGTCGCATCGCGCAGTACGCCACCGTGATGACGCGTCTGGGCGCCGAACAGGCCGATGCCTGGCGCGACGGTCAAATGGTGGTCGTCAATACGCAGATGCACGACCTCGCGCTGCGCACCGTCGCGGGGGCGCTGTTCAGCGGCGACCTCGGCGCGGAGACCGGCGCCGAAATCCACGAGATGCTCACACCGGTCATGACGCTGCTCGCCCGCCGCGTCACCCGCCCGGCCTGGATCGACAAACTGCCACTGCCCAGCAATCGCCGCTTCGAAGGGCTTGTGGCCGGTATGAAGTCGGCGACCAGCAAGATCATCGCCGCTTACCGTGCGGATCTGGCCGCCGACTCGAATCTGGATCACGGCGACCTGCTCGACACCCTGATCAAGGCCCGCGACGACGACGGTGTCGCACTCACCGATGCCCAGGTGCACGACGAGCTGATCAACTTCCTGGTCGGCGGCACCGAGGCAACCGGCATGACGCTGTCCTGGGTGTTCCACGAGCTGGGCCGAAATCCCGAGCTGGAAGCCGCTTTCCATGCCGAGATCGATGCGGTGCTGGGTGGTCGCCCGGCCGAATTCGCCGATCTCGGACGGCTCGATCTGACCAAGCGGATCGTCACAGAGACCCTGCGCATGTACTCGCCGTGGCTGACCGTCCGCGATGTGCCCGCGAACTATGAACTCGGCGGCAAGGCGTTGCCGAAGGGCGCCATGTTGCTGGTGTGTCCCGTTGCGGTGCACCGGGATCCGGCCATCTTCCCGAATCCCGATGAATTCGACCCGGACCGCTGGCTGCCTGCGGCGATGGAGTCCCGGCCCAAGGGGGCGTACCTGCCGTTCGGTATGGGCACCCGGCAGTGCCCGGGAAATGTGTTCTCGCTCACCGAGGTTGCCCTGCAGGTTGCTACGATCGGCGGGCGCTGGCGCCTGCGCCCGATGCCCGGTATCGCGGTGCAGGAGACGGTGATCGGCGCCCTGGTACATCCGAAGTATCTGCCGATGCGGGTGGTGGCCAGGCAGGTGCAAACCGGGCACGTCGCGGATTCGTCAGGGAGCGAACGCGGAGCGGCTTAACTAGTGATGAGGGTGTGGCGGTGTTCGAACTGACCAAGCTGACCATTTCGAGCGACCTGCAAGCAGTCGCTACGCGGCGCAGCAAATGGATTCTCGGCATCTTTGTCGGGCTCGCGCTGGTTATGGGGATGCTCAGCTCGACATTGTTCGACAACGTGCAGGGCGGTGGCTACAGCGATCCCGGCAGCGAATCCAGCCGGGCAACCGAGATGCTGCGGGATACCTTCGGTCAGGCGCCGCCGAACTTCGTGCTGCTGGTGCACAGCGACACCTCGATCGACGATACTGAATCCGCAACGGCCGCAGTGAAGTTGGCGCTGAAACTGAAGGATGAGCCGGGTGTCGCGGGGGTCATGTCCTATTGGATGGACAAGTCGCCCGCGCTGCGCAGCGGCGATGGCAAGTCGGGGCTGATCGTCGCCAGCATTCTCGGCGAGGAGGGTGCGGTCGATCAGAAGGTCGGCGCTCTGGCGGACCGCTACGGCGGCACGCACGGGCCGGTGCAAGTGCGCGTCGGCGGTTACGCGATGTTGTTGCACGAGACGGTGCAGCAGAGCGAGAAGGACGCCGTCCTCGGTGAATCCATTGCCTTCCCGATCACCTTGATCGCCCTGCTGTTCGTATTCGGCGGTTTGGTGGCGGCCAGCCTGCCGCTGGTCGTCGCCGCGGTGACCGTGATGATCACCATGGGCGCGCTGTGGCTGATCACCCTGTTCACCGATCTCGCCGCGACCGCGACCAATGTGGCAACCCTGCTCGGCCTCGGTCTCGCGATCGATTACAGCCTGCTGATCATCAGCCGCTACCGCGACGAATTGGCCGCAGGCGCCGCGACCGGTCCGGCCGTCGCCGCGACCATGCGCTCGGCCGGACGCACCGTGGCCTTCTCGGCGGTCACTGTCGCGGTCGCGCTGTCGGGCCTGTTGTTCTTCCCGCTGCTCGCGGTGCGTTCCATGGGTTATGCCGGGCTGGCGGTCGCGGCGATCGCCGCGACGGTATCGCTGACGGTGCTGCCCGCGATTCTGCTGCTGCTCGGTAGTCGCATCGATCGCGGCCAACTCGGCTGGTTCTTCCGTCCGCAACGTCCCGCGCCCGGCGAGGGTTTCTGGCATCGGCTCGCGGTATTCGTGATGCGCAAGCCGGTGCCGATCGGTCTGGCTGTCGCGGCCTTCCTGCTGCTGCTCGGGACCCCCTTCCTCGGTGTGAAACTCGGCTTCCCGGACGAGCGGGCATTGCCGGAGTCGATGAACAACCGTCAGATCACCGAGACCATCCAGCGTGAGTTCGCCGCGACCGACACCAACGGACTGTTCGTTGTGCTGCCCGACGGCAAGTCCGGTTTGGACGCCTACGCCAGGAAGCTCTCCGAAGTCGACAATGTCCGTCGCGTCGACACCGCCACCGGCAGCTACGCCCACGGCGGGCAGCTCGCCCCGGCCATGGCACAGCATGCGCGCTTCGAAACCAAGGATGCCGCATACATTTCGGTGACACCGGATACCAGCGATCCGGCGCTGCTGGACCGGGTGGCCAAGGAGTTGCGCGCGGTGCCCGCACCCTCGCAGCGGTTGGTCGGCGGTATCGCCGCCGCGAGCGCCGATTCCCTCGATGCGGTGACCTCGGTCTTGCCCGTCGCACTGGCCTACGTCGTGATCATCATGTTGGTCGTGCTGTTCCTGCTGACCGGTAGCGTGGTATTGCCGCTGGTCGCGATCGTGCTCAGCGCACTCAGCCTCACCGCCGCCTTCGGCGCGCTGGTCTGGATCTTCCAGGACGGGCATCTGTCCGGCCTGCTCGATTTCACCGTGACCGGCGACCTGCCGCCGACCGTGCCGGTCATGCTCTTCGGCGTCGCCTTCGGTCTGGCCATGGACTATCAGGTATTCCTGCTGTCGCGGATCCTCGAAGAGTACGAACACACCGGCAAGAACGAATCCGCCGTTGCCCATGGCCTGGAGAAGATCGGCCGGATCGTCACGGCCGCGGCGGTCCTGATCTCCCTGGTGTTCCTCGGATTCCTGGCCTCGGACATCACCTTCATGAAGTCCTTCGGCATCGGTCTGCCGCTGGCGGTGCTGGTCGATGCGACTCTGGTCCGCGGCTTCCTGCTGCCCGCGGTGATGAAACTGCTCGGTGACTGGAACTGGTGGGCACCCGGCCCGCTCGAAAAGCTGCACGAGCGTTTCGGATTCGACGAAGGTCCGTCCGCGCCGTCGCTGCCCGATCCGGACGCCCTGCGCCAGCCCGCCCGGGTGTAGAAATACCGATGGCCGTGCGGTATTCGCCGCACGGCCATCGATGCTCTTGGGACAGTTGGGTTCCACCGTTGGTCAGCGGGTTACCCTGGTGCGTCTCAGATTCCGCCGGTCGAGAGCAATCCGCCGTCGACGCGGATCGTCTCACCGGTAATCCACTTGGCCTCATCCGACACCAGGAATCCGATCAACTGCGCCACATCCTCCGGCGCGCCGAGTCGCTTCATCGGATACACGCTCGCGGCCCGCTCCTCATCTGCCGAGTACAGCGCATCGGCGAACTTGGTTTTGATTACACCCGGCGCCACCGCATTCACCCGAATATTCGGGCCCAGCTGCCAGGCCAGTTCGTCGGTGAGCCGGATCAGTGCGGCCTTGGAGGCGCCGTACGCCGCGATCACGCCGGTCGAGCGCAGCCCGGCGACACTGGCCACATTCACCACCGCACCGCCGTGATCGCGCATCCACGCCCGGTATGCCTCCTGCACGTAGCCGAGTGCGGCGACGACATTGACATCGAAGATCTTGCGCACCGCCTCCAGATCGGCATCCATGAGCGAGCCGTAGACCGGATTGATGCCGGTGTTGTTTA
Organism: Nocardia sp. NPDC049737; assembly: GCF_040674755.1. Lineage (NCBI taxonomy): Bacteria > Bacillati > Actinomycetota > Actinomycetes > Mycobacteriales > Nocardiaceae > Nocardia > Nocardia sp. NPDC049737. Next base: position 325,691 of record NZ_JBFANH010000002.1, read on the forward strand.
TCAGGATGTCCAACGAGCCGAATTCCGAAACCACCCGACCCACCGCGGCGGCCCGGCTGTCCGGATCACCTGAATTGCCCGCCAGCGCGCTGACCTCGCCCCGATGACCGAGCGCCCGCAGTTCGGCGGCCGCCTCCCCCAGCGGCTCCGGCTTGCGGGCGGTGATCAGCACATTGGCGCCGCGACGCAGCAACTCCGCAGCGACCGCCTTGCCGATACCCCGGCTGGCTCCGGAAACGAGTGCGCTCTTGCCCAACAGATCGGTCGTCATGTGATGGCACGCTACCGCAGTAGCCGGATCGTCGAACCCGCGGACGCCGGACAGCGCTCGAGCTCGGTGTTCCCAGCGCCGGGAGTACGAACGACAGACGTCGCGGCGCATCGGATTACGCTGCCGGACAGGGTTTCGGTCGGAAGGTGTGGAGCAATGGCTGGCGATACATCTATCGATACATCGCTGCCGTCGCGTCCGGATGCGCCTATCGTCAACGCCTACATCAGCCGCATAGAGACGACGCTGGCGAAGTTGGTGAAGGCGATGGGCGACGGCTCGGCGAAGTCGATTACCGTCGAGGATTTGAAGGGCCTGGGGGAGTCGCAGCTGAAGTCCGGCGAGCTCGTCACGAAATACCATGCCAAACAAAGCGACGACACAAAATATCGAGACGATCTGAACTCGCTGGACAGCAATATCGCCCAGATCGCGTCGGAATCGGCCGACGTAGCCAACACCGTGAACAAAGAAGTAAAAAGCCTGGTGGCCACTGTCAAGCAGGAGCTGAGTTACGACAATCTGCCGAATCTGACCGATGTGCCATTGCCGCGCAGCATCGAGTTGCAGATGAACACGATCGACAAGATCGATAAAGAGATCGACCAAACGGCGAAGACAGTCAAGGACGCGTACAACGCACTGGACGAACACGCCGGAAAGATAACCGACCCGGAGTCGACCGACAGCGGAAGTGCCCCGAATTCGATCGGTAGCGGCAACCAGTTCCCTGCCTATACCGGTAGCGGTGGAAACAGCCGCAACACCAGCGGACCCACAGGTCTTGGCAACCGCGCGAGTGCTCAACCCATCAGTGGAGGTAAGAAAGCGACGGCCAGCGAAATCTATCAGTACCTCCTGAAGAAGGGCTTCACACCGGCGCAAGCAGCGGGCATTTTGGGCAACATGCAGGTCGAATCCGGTTTCGATACTGGTGCCTACAACCCAGGTGAAGGAGCCATCGGCCTCTGCCAGTGGGAAGGTGGTCGACGGGCGAATCTCGAGGCTTTTGCCGCGAGTGACCCCCAGCACCGGTCCGTCACCGACTGGAGTCTCCAAGTCGATTTCATGATTCACGAGCTGAAGGGCAGTGAGTCGGGTGCGTACAGTCATCTCACATCAGCGACCTCGCCAGGTGCGGCGGCGGCAGCGTTCGATCAGTACTACGAACGCAGCTCCGGCGAGGCCCGTGGTCAGCGCGTCGCGAATGCCAACAGCATCGCGTCGAGCCTGGCCGGGGTATCGGTCTAGCGCCGAGCAGAGAGTTAGTGCGGTCACACCTGGATCGCGGGTGTAAGGAGCACCTCCTGAGCCGGGTAAAATCGGTGGTTCTTGTGCGCCTCCGCGTCGCACAATCGAGCAGCAACCGACCAGCACCACGTACCCGTAGGAGAAGCCTGTGATCACCGCGACGGACCTGGAGGTCCGGGCCGGCGTCCGCACCCTGCTGTCGGCCCCTGGGCCCGCACTGCGGGTGCAGGCCGGCGACCGGATCGGACTGGTCGGCCGCAATGGCGCGGGCAAGACCACCACGCTGCGCATTCTGGCGGGCGAGGGCGAGCCCTACGCCGGAAAGATTTTGCGCTCCAGCGATATCGGCTATCTCCCGCAGGATCCGCGCGAGGGCAATCTGGATGTGCTCGCGCGCGATCGCGTGCTCTCCGCTCGTGGCCTGGACACCCTGCTGCGCGATATGGAAAAGCAGCAGGCGCTGATGGCCGAGGTGGTCGATGATGCCGAACGCGAGAAGGCGGTGCGCAAATACGGTCGGCTGGAGGAGCGCTTCTCGGCGCTCGGCGGTTATGTGGCCGAGAGCGAAGCGGCGCGCATCTGCAACAGCCTCGGCCTGCCCGATCGAGTGCTCGGCCAGGCGCTGCGCACGCTCTCCGGTGGTCAGCGCCGCCGAATCGAGTTGGCACGCATCCTGTTCGCCGCCTCCGACGGCAGCGGCGGACGCTCGGACACCATCCTGCTGCTCGACGAGCCGACCAACCATCTCGACGCCGACTCCATTACCTGGTTGCGCGGCTTCCTGCAGAACCACGACGGCGGCCTGATCGTGATCAGCCACGATGTCGAACTGCTCGGCGATGTGGTGAACAAGGTCTGGTTCTTGGACGCGGTGCGCGGTGAGGCCGACGTCTACAACATGGGCTGGCAGAAGTACCTGGACGCGCGCGCCACCGATGAACAGCGTCGTCGTCGCGAACGCGCCAATGCCGAGAAGAAGGCCGGCGCCCTGCGCGCTCAGGCCGCCAAACTCGGTGCAAAGGCCACGAAAGCCACTGCGGCACAGAACATGGCCAAGCGCGCGGATCGCTTGATGGCCGAACTCGACGAGGTTCGGGTGGCCGACAAGGTCGCGCGGATCAAATTCCCCGAGCCCGCGGCATGCGGTAAGACGCCGCTGATGGCCGAGAACCTGACCAAGGTCTACGGCTCGCTGGAGATCTTTACCGGCGTCGACCTGGCCATCGACCGCGGCAGCCGTGTCGTCGTACTGGGCCTCAACGGCGCGGGTAAGACCACTCTGCTGCGCTTGCTCGCCGGGGTGGAGACGCCGACGGCAGGCGGTCTCGTGCCCGGTCACGGCCTCAAGGTCGGCTACTTCGCCCAGGAGCACGACACCCTCGACGATCAGGCCACGGTGTGGGAGAACATCCGCCACGCCGCACCGGACGCGGGGGAGCAGGAGCTGCGCGGCCTGCTCGGTGCATTCATGTTCTCCGGACCGCAGCTGGAACAGCCCGCAGGCACCCTCTCCGGCGGTGAGAAGACCCGTCTGGCGCTGGCCGGGCTGGTGTCCTCGGCTGCCAATGTGCTGTTGCTCGACGAGCCGACCAACAACCTGGACCCGATCTCGCGTGAGCAGGTCCTCGATGCGCTGCGCACCTATGCGGGCGCGGTCGTCCTGGTCACCCACGACCCGGGTGCGGCCGAGGCGCTGTCCCCGGAGCGGGTGATCTTGCTGCCGGACGGCCAGGAAGACCACTGGTCGGCGGAGTATTTGGAACTGATTCAGCTGGCCTGATCGGGGGTCATCCGGCCGGAATTTCGTTGCGGGTGGTTGGTTTTCACCTCACGGAACGGGTTCGGCGGTGATATTAATCACAAAGACCCGTTGATCACAGCTTCCCGAGTGTCTAGCCTGGAATGACGCGGCTCGGCGACTCGGAGGAAGCCATGAGCGACAGGCCCACACAAGTCAAGGCCACACTGGGTAAGGGCACACGCGTCACGGGGAAATCACGCGACCGTTTGCAAACCCAGCTGAAGAAGCAGTACGAGGCGGGAGCCAGCATCCGATCGCTGGCCCGGTCGACCGGCCGTTCCTACGGTTTCGTCCACAACGTGCTGGTGGAGTCGCACGTGCAACTCCGCAGTCGCGGCGGTGCGAACCGCCGCAAGAGCCAGTAGCGTTTCTGGATCTGATTCCGGTGTCGGCGAATCGATTTCGCCGACACCGAGGGGGATCGAGCGCGCTAATAGCCGGGCACCGCAGCGTCGCCGTTGACCAGCAGGTTGGCGAGGCTGCGGAACATCGGCAGGCCCGTCTTGATTTCCAGATACGCGAACTGGCCCTGCGGGTTGACCTCGAGGAAGTAGTACTCGCCGTCGAGGCCCAGGCGTAGATCCAGCACGCCGAAGCTGAGGCCGAGTGCGCCCATGAGCGTGGCCAGCGACTTGCTGACCGAGGCGGGCAGATGCTCCGGTGCGAAGTCGACGGTGGTGTCGAGCCGGGAATCGACCCGGCCTACCCCGGACTGCGAGTCGATGCGCACCGCCCATTCGACGCCGTCCATCCACACCACACGCAGATCACACCGCGCCTCGACGTAGTCCTGGAAGGTGGTCGGCGCGGAGCGGATGCCAGCGAGGCGGCCGAAGTCGGCCTTGGTGATGATTCGGGTCTCGGCGAATTCGGCGCGTCCGGTGCCGGTTCGCTTGTAAACCACCGAGCCCGAACGTGATTCGACGAAGCTGCGCGCCTCGTCCGGATCGTTGGTGATGAGGGTTTCCGGGATCACGAAACCGGCTCGCCGCGCGGTCTCCAACTGCACGATCTTGCGGCTCGCGGTGCGATCGGCGCCGGGATCGTTGACCCAGTACGCGGGGATCGACCACAGCATGCCCTGGATGAAGCCATCGCATTCGGCTTGGCGGTAGGCGTCATCCGAGGCTCGCACACCGGCCGGAACCTGCGCGAGACGCGGTCTGCGCCACCAGACCGAGCGGACATCGTCCAGCCCGATCACATGCGACAGCGATCGCGCGGTGCCGTGCCGATCGAGCCGGAAACTTCCGGATTCGCGCGGAAAGTCGCGCAGGTCGAGCTGAATCGGGCTGAGCCCGTGGTGTTCTCGCAACGTCGCCGCCATCGCGGTACCGTGCAGATCATCGGATTCGGAGACGATGAGGACCGAACCTGTCCGGCGCGCCGCCATGCGCAGTTCCGTTCAGTCGAGACTGTCGCAGTTTATGCCGTCGTCGCTTGTCGCGAGCGATTTGGTTTGGCAGTAGGTGAAGGTCGCTCCGCTGGCGCCCGCGCAATCGGCGAGCTGCAGGCTGTCGGCCCAGGATGCGGTGAGTTGTTGCAGCGCTTCATCTCCCAGTGCCGCGGAGGGTACTTCGGCCAGCGTCATCGGCCGGTCGACGAGGTCGATGCGCAGGCGGCGGGTGAAGTCGGCGGTGGCGCCGGGGCGGATATCCATCAGCACCGGGCGGCCGTCGTGTTCTGCGGTCGCGCCGTCGGTCCAGTCGAGGACTCGCAGTACATCGTCGCGGCGGAAGGTCCAGGTTCCTTCGGTCACTCTGACCGTGAAATCTCGTTCCGACTCGGCCACCAGCAGTCCCTGCAACGCGGGAACGCGGTCACCCGCCGGCCCGGTACCGGGAAGGTGGATTGCGTCGGTCATAGTGAGCTCTCCGATCTGCTCGCGATTTGCCAGGACCCCCGAGCGGGAACTGGATCATATCGCGCAAGGGGTCTCGAACGGTTCGGATCGCCAGATTTGACCGCCGCTGGCAAACCGAATTCAGGCTCGGGATGCGCTTGTGCCGAAAGATTTTCGGCACAAGCCCGAATAGGCATTGGCAACCATTGAGCTATTTCCGAACGGTGCTGCGCGGTCGACATTGCCCGGGATTGGCGGCCGTGCATTCCGTCGGCGCCTCCGCTGCGACAGTACCGTCGAACGTGCTGATCTCCGCGCGGATTCGAAAGATCTGCGTCACTTCACCAATCGCGCCGGTTGGCGTTGCGCTCGGCCCACCATTCGGGAGACTCGACGAACCAGTTGTCGTATTCCTCCTGCGATGCCGCCAGATCTTCGAAGGTGGCCTCGCCCTTGACCAGCCGGTCGAGCAGGCGGAAGTAGCCGAAGCGTTCCACCGCGGGCATGAGTGCGATCAGGATTCGTGCGGAGGCGTCCGGGCTGGCACCGAAGGCGTGCGGCATGAGCTTGGGTACGACAATCGACCCGCCCGCGCCCACGGTGACGATCTTATCTCCGGCCAGTACCTGCAGTTCGCCGTCTGCGACGTAGAACAGTTCATCCGACTTGGTGTGGTAATGCGGTGCCGCGCCGTCGGCGCCCGTATCCATGGTGACCTCCAGGTGGCTGACCGCGCCGCCGGCCTCGTTCGAGTCGATGAGCAGGCGCATGGTGACCGCCGGGGTGGCCAGGGTTTCGGCATCCTGCGGCTGGCGGATCGCGAAGGTGCGGTCGGTGGTGGCGTCCACGATGCTCTCCAAATGATTCGGTGATTGATAATTCGCTACCGAACTATATAGCAGCGAATAGAATCTTGTCCATGGGTGAGATCGAACGGGATCCGGTGGATGCGATCGTCGAGCAGTGGCGCCGGGAACGGCCGGACCTCGAGTTGGAGGCGATGGGCGTGATCGGACGGCTGGGGCGGCTGCTTGTGGTCGCGCAGCGCGATATCGAGGCGGTCTTCATCGCCCATGGCTTGCAGCGCGGAGAGTTCGATGTGCTTGCCGCACTGCGTCGTTCGGGCGAGCCGTTCGAATTGAACCCGTCGGTGCTCGCCGACACGCTGATGATGTCGCGCGCCGGAATGACGGGACGGCTCGACCGCCTGGAGTCGGCGGGGCTGGTCCGGCGCATCGCGGATGCGCAGGATCGCCGCGCCATCCGGGTCGCGCTCACCGACCCGGGCCGCACGCTGATCGACAGAGTCGTCACCGCGCATACCGAGAACGAAACCAGGATGTTGTCGGTGCTCTCGGCGAAGGATCGTCGCGACCTGGACCGGATCGCTCGGGTACTGCTCGGCAGCCTCGAGGGCGGCGCGAAATGAGGTAGTTCGCTACTCGGGTGGTACGGCGGTCATCGGTTCACCATGGGGTGATGATCGATATCATCACCCTCCGCGGCACGGGTGAACCGCGGAATACCAATGGGACTCCCACCGGCATGCTGCACGATGTCACGAAACTGCTTGATCCCGACCGTTTCACCGCCTTCGAGCCGGATTGGCCCGCCTCGGTGGGGCCGAGCCCGGAACTGTGGGGCCCTTCGCTGGACACCTCGATCCGGCTCGGTGTCGCGGCGGGCGTCAAGGCGATTCAGGACTCGCCGAATGTCTGCGGACTTTTGAGCTATTCGCTCGGAAGTATCTGCGCGAGCAAGATTCTGGAGGGGGTGCGGTCGGGTCAATACAAGAACACCGACGGCTCACCCTTGGAAATCGCCTTCGCCGTCAATATCGCCAATCCGTTGCGTAAACGGGGTCAGTCGGTCGGCAATCTATGTCCGGCAACGACTTACGGCTTGCACGGCGAACACGGCGCTTGGCCCGCACTAGATGTCAAGGAGTACGCGAATCCGGGCGATATCATCACCTCGTCACCGGCTGACTCACCGCTGCGGATCATCGATATCGGAATTTCGCCGTTCTCGTTCGTCGAGGGCGCCCGCATCGGCAATGTTGCCCCGCTGATCTTCGCCGAGTTGCTGCGTTTCCTGATGAACGATCCGATCGGCAATCTCGATCGCTATGCGGCCGCGGTCAACGGGGTCATCGGTTATCTGACGCCGTGGCCGGATGGGCAGCACGTTCTCTACTCCGGACACAATATGCCCGGCACGAATGTCCTGTGGACGACCCATGCCGCCAACTATCTGAACGCCAACTACTGATCCGCCCGGGGTCGGGCAGCGAGGCGCGGTCTCGGATAGTCGGCGCCGCCGGGGGCGGATCCACCATTTTCCCGGCGGCGTCGCAGTCCAGGGGCGGCTCAATCCCCCTGTGCGGCAGCGGAAATGGGCTGCCACTCACGCCAGAGCGCCAGGCGGGATTCGTAATCCGCGGTGGCGATGGTCAGCGGGACCTCGCCGAGGAAAATGCGCAGTGGCGGCTCGGGCGCGTCGACGACCGCGAGGATGGCAGCGCGCGTGGCGGCCGGATCGCCCTGGCGCACCGCCGAACGTTGGGCGGCTCGGGCAGCCCTGGCGGCATCGTAGGCCGGGAGTGGGCTGGCATGCCGCGACGAGGGGCCCGCCCAGTCGGTGCCGAATCCGCCCGGTTCGATCAGGGTGACGTGGATCCCGAAGGGTGCGACCTCCTGGGCCAGCGCCTGGGAGAACCCCTCCAGAGCCCACTTCGACGCGTGGTACGCGCCGAGGTTCTGGAAGGCCGAGATGCCACCGATGCTCGATACCTGAACGATGTGGCCGCTGCCCTGGGCCCGCAGGATCGGCAGCGCCGCCTGGGTGACCCACAGTGCGCCGAAGACATTGGTTTCCAACTGTGCGCGGAACTCGTCCTCGCTGAGTTCCTCGATCATGCCGAACTGGCCGTAGCCGGCATTGTTGATCACGATATCGAGCCGCCCGAAGCGCTCGGCGGCCTGCTGTACGGCGGCGAAATCGCCGTCCCGTTCGGTGACGTCCAAGCGCAGCGGAAGGAAGGCGTCCGGATATTTCGCGACGAGATCGTCGAGTGTGCTGGTATCGCGCGCCGTACCGGCCACTCGATCGCCGCGCTCCAGTGCGGCGAGTGCCCATTCACGGCCGAATCCTCGTGAGACTCCGGTAATGAACCAAACTTTGCTCATGCGACCCACGCTAGTCACCTGGAGTGCACTCCAAGCAAGTATTCAACGCCGGTGCAGCGTAACCGGCAGCGCCGAGGGCGACAGGACGAAGTCTCGATTGGAGGCGCGCACCAAGTAGTTCGGGTCGGGTGTCGGGCGCCAGCGGGCCAGCAGTGCCGCGGCGGCGAGCCCGATTTCGATCATGGCGAAATGGTCGCCCAGGCAGCGACGACGGCCGACGCCGAACGAGAGGTTGGCCTTCTTGTCGATATCGGCGGCGCGTTCGGGCGACCAGCGATCCGGGTCGAAGGTTTCCGGATCGGCGTAGTAGCGCTTGTTGTGCTGAACCAGGTAGGGGGAGAACATTATTGCCGTGCCATCGGGAACGGTGAGTCCGCCGATAGTGACATCGCCGTCGGCGGTGCCCGCGCTGATCCATGGGCCCCAGAACCGAAGTGTCTCCGCCACAACCTGTTTCAGGTAGGGAAGTGCGCCGAGATGATCGGCGCGGACCGGGCCCGCTCCGACGACGGAATCGAGTTCGGCGTACAAGCGCTCGGCGATCTGTGGGCGGCGCATGACCTCGTGCCAGAGCCAGCCGGTCAATGAGGCCATCGAGCCGACGCCACCGGCCAGCATGAGGATTGCCTCATCGATGATGTGCTCATCGGACAGGGTCGCACCGGTCTCGCTGTCGGTGTGCCGGATGAGCGCCGAGACCACATCGTTGAAATCCTCGTCGCGGCGGCGGTATTCGGCGATGACGGCGCCGATGGCGGTGCGCAGGTGCCGGGCCTTGGTGCGCCAGCGCCAGTTCGAAATGAGCCGCAATCGGCGCACCTGCGGGGGGAGCGCGGTGCGCAGAATGACCTGACTGAGCAGCCACGGCACACTGTCGCGGATCTCACGCCGTGCGTCATCGCTGAAATCGGCGGTGAACAGCGTCGAGGAGACCGTGTCGAGAATGAGTCCGTGTGCCTCGTCCATCAGATTCACCTGACCGCCCGAAGGCAGTGCTGCCGACCAGGTTTCGGCGATATCGGCCGCCGCCCGCGTGTACTCGGCAAGGCGGCTCTGGCGCAGCGCGGGCGAGATCATGCGCCGCCGCAGCTTGTGTTCCTCGCCACGCAGGACATTGACCGATCCGCCCGCTACATCCTCGATAGCCTCGCGCAGATCATCCCGATTGAGTTCGGCATCGCCGAGACCGATCTCGCGGACGAGATTCGGTGTGGTGAGCAGATATCCGGTCTTCTGGCCGAACCGCAGGCGCACGATCGGGCCGAGATCGGCCAGCGAGGTCACGAAGCCGGGAGCGTCGCGTAGGGCCCGCAGGCTGTGGCCGACCAGCGGCAGCTGACCGGGAGCGGTCGGTACCTCCGAAAGCGATTGCGGCATGACCAGTTCCGGGCTGCGCGCGGACTCGGCCCGGGCCTGTCGATAGATATCGAGCACCGTCCCGATGTGCTGTGACTGACGCACCGAGTCGCCGTATTTGCCGAGGATCTGGCGCATTTCCGCGAGCGCGGAGCGATCGGCGTTGAGCGCGGCGACGGTGTCGGCAATCGCGGCAGGCGATGGATCGGCGGTGCGAATGCCGCCCCCGGGTGGGACCGATTCATCGAGATCGGGATCGCAGTAGATAATCGGCAGCCCGACCGCCACCGCCTCGAGCAGGACCATGCCCTGCGTGTCGAAGCCGTGCGAGGGGAACAGTAGTGCGTCGCCTTCGGACATGGCGGCGAGGCATTCGGCTTGAGTGGCCCTGCCGTGCAAGCGGATTCGGTCCGCGAGCCGATACTCGGCGATGGTGGCGGCCGCCTCGGGCTGCAGGTCGCCGTCACCGTAGATATCGAGAGTGCAGTCGTCGAGGTGTCGCACGGCCTCGATTGCGGCCAGCGGCCGCTTCTCGGCCGATAGCCGCCCGCACCAGATCAGCCGCAGTGGTATGTCGGCCGCGCGCTCGACAACCGGTGTGCTGCTGCTGTTTTCGATCAGCTCGTCATCGACGCCGTTGGATACCACCCGAAGTGGCCGGGTCAACCCGTGCGCGAGTAGTTGATCGGCGAAGTGCTGGGTCGGCGCGATGACCCGATCCGCGGCCTGAGCCTGACCGACGATCGTCCACCAGGCATGGCGTGCCGCACGGCTTTCGGCGCGGTGCGGCATGTGCTGATCGTGCGGTACGAACCGGCCGTGCAGCGCGCGTAGGGCCAAAGCCGCCGGATACGGTGCGAGCGAAGTGTTCTCGATGAACGCGTCGTCGCGGCTCTGGGCGGTGTGGATGAGCGGAATCCGGTGTCGCCATGCGGCTTTCATGCCAGCGATGGCTACGCCGTAGGTGGTGTGGGTGTGCACGAGGTCGATCGGGCCCCGCGCGGCGAAGGCGGCATCGATGAGTTCGGCATTGCCCTTGGTCGGCAGCACGACCGGGAATCCGTTGACAACGAGACCACCTGCGGCGCGCAGCGGCACCACATTCGGGAGCTCGTCGGCGCCCGGCTGCGGCGCGACGAACAGCGTGACGCGGTGACCTGCGCGTTCGAGTCCACGGCACAGCGAAGCGACCGCGGTCTGGACTCCGCCGAGGGTGGCCGGGTGGTAGTCCACGAACATCGCTATGTGCACAATGGCACTGTACTGACACATCGCCGCCGTGCGGAGCCCTTAATTCTGTGGACTATTCGGTCGGCCGTCAGGGCCCCGATACGAAAGAGTGCCGTGAAAATAGCGATTCCGCTCACCGGAACCCGCGGTGATGTCCAGCCCGTCGTGGCTTTGGGACTCGAGCTGCGCCGTCGCGGCCATGATGTGCTGCTCGGTGCGCCGCCGAATCTGGTCGAATTCGCCACGGCCACCGGACTTGCCGCCGTCGCCTGCGGACCGGATGTGCAGCAGCTCTACAGTTCCGACGCCGGACAGCGGGCGCTGGCGGCAGGCAACACCCTGCGGCTCATGCAATTGGTCGCTCGGCAGATGGCCGATTATGCCCAGCAGATGAATCGGGAGGTCATCGACGTTTGCACGGGCGCGGATCTGATCGTGGCGAGCACCGTTACCGAGGACCGGGCCAGTTCGGTTGCGGAGGCAATGGGGGTTCCGCTGGTCAGCCTGCATTATTTCCCCTGCCGGAGCAATGGCGCATATCCGTTTCCGGGTGCGCTACCGCCGCGGTGGAATCCGCCTGCGGCCGTAAACAGGGCGACGTGGGCGGCCGCGGAGAATCTGCGCCGCGTGGTATTCATGCGCTATCTCAACGATCTACGCGCGATCCTCGGGTTGCCGAAATCGCGGGCGAGTACCGCAGCGGTATTGGCGCGTGCGCATGTTCCCGAAGTGCAGATCTATGATCCGGCATTGGTTCCCGGATTGCCGGAAGAATGGGATGAGCGCAGGCCGTTCACCGGATTCCTGACGCTCGATCATGCTGCCCGTGCGGCCGTAGGCGATTTGGCGGGTGACCATGCGGGAATTCTGTCGTGGATCGAGGCGGGGGAACCGCCGGTGTTCTTCGGATTCGGCAGCATGCCCATTCGGGATACGGCCGCGGTGCTTGCGATGGTTACCGAGGTGTCTGCTCGTCTGGGTGTGCGGGCGTTGGTGAGTGCGGGTTGGAGTGATCTCGATATTGCCGATGCGCAGGCGGGACCGAATGTGAAGGTTGTCGGTCCGTTCGCGCACGATCTGGTTTTTCCGTACTGCGCTGCGGCGGTGCATCACGGCGGTATCGGGACGCTGTTCGAGAGTTTGCGCGCCGGACTGCCGACGCTGGTGTGCTCGGTGTCGTTCGAGCAGCCGATGTGGGGCGGGCAGGTCGAGCGTCTCGGTGTGGGTGCGCATCTGCCGTTCACGCGACTGACCGAAGCTCGATTGGAAAAAGGCGTCGCGTCGCTGCTGACATCCGAACGCCGCTCCCGCGCAGCGGAATTCGCGAAGACGCTGAGTCGCGAGGACGCCGCCGCCCGCACCGCCGACATCATCGAAGCCGCCGCCCGATGACCGACGTCTTCGCCGACACCCTCGTCATGTTCCGCCGCTGTGTCCGGCACACTCTGCGCAGCCGCGACACCCTCATCATTTCGCTGCTCATGCCGATTCTGGTGATGCTGCTGTTCACCTACGTCTTCGGCGGAGCCATCGATGTGGGTGGGCCCTATCTAGACTATGTGGTGCCCGGAATCATGTTGCTGTGCACGGGTTTCGGCTCATCGATCACCGCCACCGCCGTCTCCGCCGATATGACCCGGGGCAGCATCGACCGCTTCCGCACGCTGCCGATGTTCCGTCAGGCGGTACTCGCAGGCCACGTTGCCGAGGGCGTTGTCCGCAATCTCGCGGCCATCGCGATCGCCGTCACTGTGGCGCTCGCACTCGGCTACCGCCCCCAGGCCGGTCCACTCGGGTGGCTCGCGGCCCTCACGGTCATCACCCTGTTCGTCACCGCCATCTCCTGGATCGCCGTCGCCCTCGGCCTAGTCGCCAAGAATCCGGAAGCCGCCGGCGGCCTCACCTACGCCATCATGTTCATCCCCTACATCAGCAGCGCCTTCGTCCAAACAGCCACCATGCCCCACTGGCTGCGCGGCTTCGCCGACTACCAACCTGCCACCCCGATCATCGAAACCGTGCGCGGACTCCTGAACGCCCTCGACACCACCCGCAACGCCCCCCTCGCCCTCCTCTGGTGCGCCATCCTCGCCACCCTCGGATTCACCAGCGCCAGCATTATATTCAGCCGCCTGTCCCACCACTGACCAGCTCGTTTGCGTCGACGACCGCCGCGGCAGAGGAAGATCGAGGCGACGGTGTATTGCGGGAAATGCGTCGCATCCTGTTGTAGGGCTCAGCGCATGTCGCGGTGACCAGCGGCTAGTTCGGTCATTACCTTGTCGGCGCCGAAGAGACGCTGGACGCGGGTTGAGAGATTGGGGGCGATCAGGGCCAATATCGCGCCGAGGCGGACCGGGAGGGGGGCTACGTCGGTTTCGGCGATGTTCCGTTCGATCGCTCGGACCACGGCGTTCGCGACGTCTTCCGGGCTTCGGGTGCCGACGCCCTGTGGTAGGGCCGCGCCGGATTTGATGAACATGCCCGCGTCCCTGACGAATCCGGGGTAGATCGAGGAGACACCGATGCCGCGGCTTTGCAGGTCCTCGCGCAAGGCCAAAGCGAAGCCGCGCAGTCCGAATTTGGTGGCGTTGTACATCGCCGCCTTACCGGATGCAGCCTTGCCGGACAGAGAGTTGATGAAGACCAGATGCCCCTTGCCGCGTTCGGCCATCTGCGCACCGGCGAGGCGGGCGAGCACGATGGGGGCGCGCAGATTGACCTCCAGTGCTCGATCGATCTCGGTCAGCGAGTAGTCGAGCAGGTCGCCAGAACCGGGCAATGCGGCATTGGCGATGACGACATCGAGGTCACCGGCCTCCGCGAGCAGCTTCTCGGCACCACCCGGCACCGCGAGGTCCGCGACGATTGCGCGTGCTCCGAACTTGGTCGCGGCCTGGTCCAGTGCCTCGGCGCGGCGACCGGAGAGCACCACACTCGCCCCTCGTGCCGCGACCGCGGCGACGATCGCGCTCCCGATCCCGCCGGTCGCGCCGGTGACCAGGACACGGGCTCCGTTCAGTTCCATGTCGATGATTATGGTCCTCAGTCGACGGTGTCGGACGTGATCACGCGATCCAGCAGATGATGGAATTCCTCGGAGCTCTGGGGGGAATCTGGGGTGTCGACTGGCCCGGCAACAGTGGAGCCGTGGTGGCGGTAGCGGCCGGGTGAGGTGCCGAACTGTTTCTTGAACGCGTTGGAAAAGGCATAGGCGGTGGCGTATCCGACCTGGTCGGCAATGGCGGAAAGGGGATCGGTGGTGTCGCGGAGCAGCGCGGCGGCCCGCGTCAGGCGCCACCAGGCCAGATATCCCATCGGCGGCTGGCCCACCAGTGTGGCGAATCGGCGGGTCAGGGTGGCGCGGGAGACACCAGCTTCGGTGGCCAAGCGGTCATTGCTCCAGGACGCGGCCGGGTCGGTGTGCAGCGCCCGCAGCGCGTTGGCAGTGACCGGATCGGTGAGCGCGGCCGACCAGATACCTGTCCTGCTCTCGGTCATCCACGCGCGGACCATGTAGACCAGCAGCAAATCGAGCAGGCTCGGAACGGCGATACAGGAACCGGGGCGGCGCTCGTCGGCTTCCAGCGCTAGTAGGTCGATGGCGGCGCGGAGTTCGCGGTGATCGCCCGTGCGGGCTGGTAGGTGGATGACCGCCGGCAGCTCCGCCACAAGGGGGTGTTGCCCGCGTCGGTCGAGCCGGTACTTGCCGCACAACGCTTCGAACCCGACTGTGTCCGAGGACCTTTCGGATGCTTGCTCGGCACGCCATTGCTCGAACGGAACGGCCTGCGCCACAGTTTGCGCGTCGATGGACCGATCGGAGAGGACATGCCCGGTTCCGTGTGGCAGCAAGACTGCGTCACCTGTTCCCAGCATCACTGGATCCCCCTGATCGGGCAGCACCCAGCAGTTGCCCCGCAGGACGATATGGAACCCTGCCCCGAAGTGCGGGGCGAGGCGGGTGCACCAGTCGCGCTGGTGCGTATACAGCCGGCTCGACGACGGTTGCCCCAGGCGTATGGAAGCGATCGCGTCGCTCAGCACATCCATAAGCCGATGTTACTGAGAACACTCACTACTGAGTCGATTGGGTATCTTTGTGAGCGCAGTACCCATTGATCGACTCGCATCCGCGTCCATAGGCTCGGCGGTATGGAAAGTTCACAGAGCATCGTGCTGGGCGACGTCGAAATCTTCCGTGTCGTCGAATGGCAGGGCACCCTGATGCCGGGCACCGACCTGCTGCCCGACACCACCGATCAGATCTGGCGGGACAATACGGACTGGCTCGAGCCAGATCATTGGGAACCCGACACCGGACTGGTCGTGGGAGCGATCCAAACCTGGGTGCTCCGCAGCGGCGGTCGCACGATCCTGATCGACACCGGCGTCGGCAACGGCCGCGAACGCCCCAGCCGCGCGTTGTTTCACCACCGCCACGGCGACTTCCTGAACCGTCTTACGCAAGCCGGTGTGCACCCGCAGGCTGTCGATCTCGTGGTCAACACCCACCTGCACGGCGATCACGTGGGCTGGAACACGCACGACGTCGATGGCCAGTGGATGCCGACATTCCCCAACGCGCAGTATCTCATCCCGACCGCCGACGACACCTACTTCGGCCCCACAGGCGGCTACGCCGGCGGTCGCCGCCCCGACGACCGGCTCATCTACGAGGACAGCATCACACCGATACATCGCGCTGACCAGGCCGTCCTATGGGACGACACCTACCGCATCGATGACAATCTGACCCTGGAATCCGCACCCGGCCACACCCCCGGATCCTCGGTCCTGCACCTGGAATCCGGCACCGATCGCGCGATCTTCGTCGGTGACCTGGTGCACAGCCCGATCCAACTGCTCCACCCGTCCTGCAGCAGCTGCCTTTGTCTCGACCCACACCGGGCCGCAACCACCAGGCGCCGAATCCTCGAACAAGCCGCGGACCAACGGCAATTGGTGATTCCCGCGCATCTCGGCGGCTCGGGAGCGGTGGAAATCCGCCGCGCAGGAACAAATTTCACACTCGGCGAGTGGGCCGCCACGCCGGCAGCGCCACGCTGAGGCAAGCGCCGACCCTCCAGATTTCAACGGCCGGCGCAACCGTCGAGCGCCGGAAAAGCCCGGCCCCGGGTCAGTTCGGTTCCTCGAAAAGCACACGGGCACGGAGCACCACATAGTCGTGTATTAGAGGGCAGTCGGCCGTCGGCGGAGGGGGTCGGGTGCATACGATTTCATTCCTTGCGGCGCACCGATGCTTCGACGAGATCCAATACCGCCGAAAGGTTTTCGTTGGTGTGCCCGGACGCGATGCGGGCGATGAGACCGTCCAGCACGAGGTCCAGATATCCGAGGAGGACGTCGGTGGGAACGTCGTCGCGGAGGGCACCCGCGGCCTTGCGGCGTTCCAGGCGGGCCAGGGTGGCGGCGGTGAGTTCGGCAGAACGCTGGGTCCAACTCGCGCGGAATTCCGGATCGGTGCGCAGGCGGCGCGCGATCTCCAAACGGGTTCCGAGCCAATTGAATTGCTCCGGGTGGGCGAGCATATCGCGCATGACCTGCACCAGACCCTGATTGGCCGCGACATCGGCCATGCGGTCGGCATCTTCTTGGGCCAGGGCGAGGAAAAGGGCGTCCTTGTCCCGGAAGTGGTGGAAAATCGCGCCGCGGGACAGGCCGATGGCCTCTTCCAGACGGCGCACGGTCGCACCGTCGTACCCGTATTCGGCGAAACAGGCCCGCGCCCCGTCCAGAATCTGACTACGCCGGGCGGCGAGGTGATCATCACTGACTTTGGGCATTTCGGCGGGCTCCTCCGAGCGAAGCGGGCAATGCAATGTGAAGAGGTCCGCGCACCGCGGGTGACGCGGTGCGCGGACCTACTACGGCACAGTCGTTCAGCCGCGAATCATGTTGCGCAGCACGTACTGCAGGATGCCACCGTTGCGGTAGTAGTCGGCCTCACCGGGGGTGTCGATCCGGACCACCGCGTCGAAGGTGACCACATCGCCGTTCTCCTTGGTGGCGGTGACCTTCAAGGTCTTCGGAGTCACACCCTCGTTCAGCTTGGTGATGCCCTCGATGTCGAAGGTTTCGGTGCCGTCCAGCTTCAGCGACGCGGCCGACTCACCGGCCGGGAACTGCAGCGGAATGACGCCCATACCAATGAGGTTCGAGCGGTGGATGCGCTCGAAGGACTCGGTGATGACGGCCTTCACACCCAGCAGCGAGGTGCCCTTGGCGGCCCAGTCACGCGAGGAACCCGAACCGTACTCTTTACCGCCCAGCACGACCAGCGGGATGCCCGCGGCCTGGTAGTTCTGCGAGGCGTCGTAGATGAACGCCTGCGGGCCGCCGTCCTGGGTGAAGTCACGGGTGTAGCCGCCCGAGACATCGTCGAGCAGCTGGTTGCGCAGCCGGATGTTGGCGAAGGTGCCGCGGATCATCACCTCATGGTTACCGCGACGCGAGCCCAGGGAGTTGTAGTCCTTGCGCTCCACGCCGTGCGAGTCGAGGTACTGTGCGGCCGGGGTGCCCGGCTTGATCGGACCGGCCGGGGAGATGTGGTCGGTGGTGACCGAGTCGCCGAGCAGCGCGAGTACGCGCGCGCCCTTGATGTCCTCGACCGGAGCCGGCTCCATATCCATGCCGTCGAAGTACGGCGCCTTGCGGACGTAGGTCGAGTTCTGGTCCCACGCGAAGGTGTCGCCCTCAGGGGTGCTCAGGCCCTGCCAGCGCTCGTCGCCCTGGAAGACGGTGGCGTAGGACTTGGTGAACATATCCCGGCTGATCGCCGACTTGATGGTGTCGTCGATCTCCTGCGGGGACGGCCAGATGTCCTTCAGGAAGACGTCGTTGCCGTCGGTGTCCTTGCCCAGAGCGTCGGTCTCGAAGTCGAAGTCCATGGTGCCCGCGAGCGCGTACGCGATGACCAGCGGTGGCGAGGCCAGGTAGTTCATCTTCACGTCGGGGGAGATACGACCCTCGAAGTTGCGGTTACCGGAAAGCACCGCGGTGACCGACAGATCGTTGTCGTTGATCGCCTTGGAGATCTCCTCCGGCAGCGGACCGGTGTTACCGATGCAGGTGGTGCAGCCGTAACCGCCCACGTAGAAGCCCAGCTTCTCCAGGTACGGCCACAGACCGGCCTTCTCGTAGTAGTCGGAGACGACCTGCGAGCCCGGGGCCATGTTGGTCTTGACCCACGGCTTGGAGGACAGGCCCTTCTCGACCGCGTTACGAGCCAGCAGGGCCGCGCCCAGCATGACCGACGGGTTGGAGGTGTTGGTGCAGGAGGTGATACCCGCGACCACGACCGCGCCGTGATCGAGCACGAAGTCACCGCGCTCAGGATCGGTGACCTTGACCGGCTTGGACGGACGGCCGACACTGCCGTTGGCGGCGGACGGCAGGATCGCGTCGTCGTCGGCGAAGGACAGCACGGCCGGATCCGAGGCCGGGAAGGACTCCTCGATGGCCTCATCCAGATGCGTGTGCGGGGTGGCGGCGGCCGGGCCGGACTCCGCGTCGTTGGTGTAGTTGTGGATGTCCTTGCGGAACGCGGTCTTGGAGTCCGACAAGAGGATTCGGTCCTGCGGACGCTTCGGGCCGGCGATGGACGGCACCACGGTGCTCAGGTCCAGCTCGAGGTACTCCGAGTAGGCGGGCTCGTTGTCGGCGTCGTGCCACAGGCCCTGTTCCTTGGCGTACGCCTCGACCAGCGCGAGTTGCTCGTCGGTGCGGCCGGTGAGGCGCAGGTAGTTGATGGTCTCGCCGTCGATCGGGAAGATCGCTGCGGTGGAACCGAATTCGGGGCTCATGTTGCCCAGGGTGGCCCGGTTGGCCAGCGGCACCTCGGCGACGCCCTTGCCGTAGAACTCGACGAACTTGCCGACCACACCGTGCTTGCGCAGCATTTCGGTGACGGTGAGCACCACGTCGGTGGCGGTCACGCCCGGCTTGATCTCACCGGTCAGCTTGAAGCCGACGACGCGCGGGATGAGCATGGAGACCGGCTGCCCGAGCATGGCCGCCTCGGCCTCGATACCGCCGACGCCCCAACCCAGTACGCCCAGGCCGTTGACCATGGTGGTGTGCGAGTCGGTGCCAACGCAGGTGTCGGGATAGGCCTGGCCGTTGCGGACCATGACCGTGGGGGCCAGGTATTCGATGTTGACCTGGTGCACGATGCCGACGCCCGGCGGGACGACCTTGAAATCGTCGAAGGCGCCCTGGCCCCAGCGCAGGAACTGGTAGCGCTCGCCGTTGCGCTGGTATTCCAGGTCGACGTTGCGCTCGAGGGCGTCGGCGCGGCCGAACACGTCCAGGATGACCGAGTGGTCGATGACCATGTCGGCGGGGGAGAGCGGGTTGACCTTGCTCGGGTCGCCGCCGAGGGTAGTGACGGCCTCGCGCATCGTGGCCAGGTCGACGATGCAGGGCACGCCGGTGAAGTCCTGCATGATCACGCGGGCCGGGGTGAACTGGATCTCGGTGTTCGGCTGGGCCGATGGATCCCAGCTCGCGATGGCGCGGATGTGATCGGCGGTGATATTGGCGCCGTCCTCGGTGCGGAGCAGATTCTCCGCGAGGACCTTCAGTGCGTAGGGGAGTTTTTCGGTGCCGGGCACGGCCGAGAGACGGAAGATCTCGTAGGAGTTGCTTCCGACCTCGAGGGTGCCCTTTGCGCCGAAAGTATCGATACTTGTCGTCACGTCAGCTCCACTCGTCTGTGAGGGTGGCCGCGGGCGGGGCTGTGCCCGCGGCTGGTTTTCGAGCGACCTGCAAGCAGTCGCTACGGTTACGTGTTCGGAGGGTTCCAGCGCTGGAACGTACTGGCTCCTCGCGGCTTCGAGCCTAACAGTACGCTTGTCCTGTGAAACGCGCGGGTGCCGTTGGGTGCGCCGTCGGAAGGTGGTCCGACACTCCGTCGCGTACTGTGCTTTCGAGTTGTTCGGAGTGACCGGTGGGCCTGCACCGGTTCACCCTGCAGTGTTGGATGCCCGTCGCCTCGCGTACCGATGCGGCTCGACAGACCGGATGGAAGATGACCGTCTCGCACACCTCGGTGTTCACGCCCCTGCGCGCGGAACTCCCCCCTGGTATCGACGACAAGACGTTGACCCAGATCAAGGAGGATGTGGCCGACAACCATGTGGCCACGCCGAAGGGTAAGGACCAGGACGCGCTCGAGGCGGTCGTCGCCGATGCCCGAGCCCACGGCATCGAACTCAGCATCGTGGTGATTCCCGGTAATCCAGGCCACGACTCCAATCTACGTGACCTGGCAACCGAGGTCGGCACCACCGAGCACGGAACCGTGGTTGCGCTCAGTGACGACTGGGTCGGCACCTACAGCGATTCGATCAGCCGGGTGAAGCTGGAATGGGCTGAGGACGCGTCCAAGAGCACCCAGGGTCATTCGGCGCAGGCGGCGCAGATTTTCATCGATCGGCTCGAGCAGCCGGAGAAGGTCTCCTGGACTGCGATCACCAGCGTGTTGCTTGTCGGCACGGCGGCGGTGGTCGGTGGTCTCTACTGGGTGAAGTCGCGCCGTTCTGCCGAGCGGGCTGTGCCGGTAGGGGTTTCGGCTCGCGGCGACGACCGGGATCTCATCTCGTAGCGAGTATCCGCTCAGCTACTTTTCGTGCCGGCCGGTTTGTTTTTCCCGGCCGGATCCCCATACCTATATGGCTATTTCTTGGCAACGGCCAAATTACACGCCTGTAGTTCTGTTGCCAGAGTTTCTTTGGTGAATGATGTGTCGTACGGTTCGAATGTTTACTGATGGGGAAAGAGTGTTCAGAGAGCTATCTGTGCACCACTGAGCGCGATGGGTCGCAGGGGGCTCGTGAGGTTAAGCCTGGTCGGGTCCTTGGGAGGTGCGATGCGCAACAACGGCGTTGCCGGTTCTCGGCGTCCGCTGTCGGTCGCTCTGGGGTTGCTGGTCACTGCCGCCGTGTTCGTCACGGCAGGGCCGGTCGCCGCGGTGCCGCCTGCTCCACCCAACCCGAGCGATAGCCAGATCGCCGACGCCGGCGCGCAGGCCGACGCCAGGGTGACCGAGGTCGGCGCGCTGATCAACCAGGTCGCGGCGACGGATCAAAAGCTGCGGGAACTCGACGCCGCCATTGCGCAGAAGCGCGAGGAGGTCAACAAGGCGCTGGTCGATCTGCAGGACGCCCGCGACGCAGCCGACGCTGCCGCGGCCGCGGTGGTGCAGACCCAGCGCGAACTGAGTGAGGCCGGAACTCAGGTCGACCAGGCCAGGCGCAACTTCGACCAGTTCGCGGTGCAGGCATACACCCGGCCCGCGGCGAGCTCCATCGTCACCTATCTGTCCTCGGCCACCCCGGATGTCGCGCTCAACCGCGCCCAGGTGTTCACGCTGGTATCGAAGAATCAGCAGTCGGTGCTCGACTCGCTGCGCCGCGCCCAGATCGCACAAGGCAATAGGAATGCCAGTGCGCGCCAAGCGAAATCGGCCGCCGACGCGGCCGCCGCGGTGGCCGAACAGAAAAAGACCGACGCGGAAAACGCCGTCGCCGCGGTGCGGGCCGAACAGGATCAGCAGGCGGCGCAGCGGGAGGGCCTACTACGCGAGCGCACGGCGGCGCAGGGCCGCCTCGACCAGGCGCGCGCGAATGTGGCCGGGCTGCAAGGGCAACGCGAGGCCTATCTGGCCTGGGACGAACAGCGCAAGGCCGAGGAGGCCGCCATCCGCGCGGCGGCCGCGGCCGCCGCCGCACGTGCGGCCCAGGATCAGGCCGCCAAGGACCGCGCGGCGCAGGCGGGCGAGGGCAAGCGGCCGCATATCCAGATGCAGGATTCGCCGCCGCGCCAAACCCGCCCGCGCGCCACCGGCCCGACCATGCCGTCGATCACCGGCTCGCAGGCGATCGAAACCGTGGTCGACCGGGCCATGTCGCAGATCGGTGTCGTCTATGCCTGGGGCGGTGGCGATGAGGACGGGCCGACCCTCGGCATCCACGACGGCGGTGTCGCCGACAGCTTCGGCGATTACAACAAGGTCGGCTTCGACTGCTCGGGTCTGATGATCTATGCCTTCGCTGGTATCGGCGTCTCACTGCCGCACTACAGCGGGTATCAATACAACGCGGGCACCAGAGTGCCCGTCGCCGAGCGCAGCCGCGGTGACATGCTGTTCTGGGGCCCGAACGGCAGCGAACATGTCGCGCTCTACCTCGGAAACGGGAAGATGGTGGAGGCGCCGCAATCCGGCGAGGTGGTACGGGTTTCTCCGGTGCGCGAGGGCGGCATCATGCCGTACGCGGTGCGGATCGTCACCTGACCCCTAGGCTCGTCTGGTAACCCTAGGCTGGGCCGCGCCGCGAACCCGACCGCGAACCTGTTGATTTGCCGTGATCTCGGGTCCGGTTGCGGCATATGCGGCCATTACCTGGAATAGTTGTGGCAGCACGCACAGGACCAAAGCGAAAGCGGGGATGTTGGTGACTTCGACGGACGGTGTGAGCGGGGCAAGTTTGGCGAAAGAGGCCGCTGCTCCCGCACCCAGCACCCTGGAGCGTGACGTCCAGACCCTGGAGAAGGCGATATACGAGGTCAAGCGCGTTATCGTCGGCCAGGATCGGCTCGTCGAACGGCTGCTCGTCGGGGTGCTCGCACGCGGCCACGTACTGCTCGAGGGTGTGCCAGGTATCGCCAAAACCCTTGCGGTGGAGACCTTCGCCAAGGTGGTCGGTGGTTCGTTCGCCCGCGTCCAGTTCACCCCCGACCTGGTGCCCACCGACCTGATCGGTACCCGCATCTACCGCCAGGGCCGCGAGGAATTCGATACCGAACTCGGCCCGGTCGTGGCGAACTTCGTGCTTGCCGACGAGATCAACCGCGCGCCGGCCAAGGTCCAGTCCGCACTGCTCGAGGTGATGGCCGAGCGGCATGTGTCGATCGGCGGCAAGACCTACCCGATGCCCGATCCGTTCCTGGTCATGGCGACCCAGAACCCGATCGAGAGCGAGGGCGTGTACCCGCTGCCCGAGGCGCAGCGCGACCGCTTCCTGTTCAAGGTGGTCGTCGACTACCCGTCGGTGGAGGAAGAGCGCGAGATCATCTACCGAATGGGCGTCACCCCGCCGGAGGCCAAGCCGATCCTCGACCCGACCGAACTGATCCGCTTGCAGCGCGTGGCCGCGAATACGTTCGTGCACCATGCGCTGGTCGATTATGTGGTCCGGGTGATCGCGGCGACCCGCAAGCCCGGCGAGTTCGGCATGCAGGACGTGGCGAGCTGGATCGCCTACGGCGCCTCGCCGCGCGCCAGCCTCGGCATCATCGCCGCGGCCCGCGCCGTGGCGCTGATCCGCGGCCGCGACTATGTGGTGCCGCAGGATGTCGTTGAGGTGATTCCGGATGTGCTGCGCCACCGCCTTGTACTGTCCTACGACGCACTCGCCGATGAGATCACCCCCGACGATGTGATCAAGCGCGTGCTGCAGACCGTCGGCCTGCCGCAGGTCGCACCGCAGGCGGTCGCCCCGGGTGGTCAGTCCGCACCCGTGCCGGCCGCACCGCCCGCCATGGGACCGCACGGCGGGCAGCCGCCGATCCCGCAGCCGCCCGCACCTCAGGACGCGGTGCCGCAGCCGTCGGTCGCGCAGATGTCTCCGGCCGCCGGCAATAACCAGCCGAAGTGACCTCGGCATCGGATCCGGTTCCACCAGTGCCGATGTCTCCACATGCACCACCGTCTTTCCGATCGGGCGAACTGTCGGATCCGAAGCTGACGGCGGCGCTCAGAACGTTGGAACTGACCGTCCGTCGCCGGCTCGACGGTGTGCTGCACGGCGATCACCTCGGCTTGATTCCGGGCCCCGGCTCGGAGCCGGGCGAGGCCAGGACCTACCAGCCGGGCGACGATGTGCGACAGATGGATTGGTCGGTCACCGCCCGCACCACCCATCCGCATGTACGGCAGATGATCGCCGACCGGGAACTCGAGACCTGGATGGTGGTCGATCTGTCGGCCAGCCTCGACTTCGGCACCGCGCTATGTCAGAAGCGCGATCTCGCGGTCGCGGCCGCGGCGGCGATCACCCACCTCACCAGCGGCGGCGGTAATCGGATCGGCGCGGTCGTCGCGACCGGTGAGCGGTTGACCCGCATTCCCGCGCGCAGCGGCCGGGTGCACGCGCAGTCGATGCTGCGCGAGATCGCGACGACCCCGCACGCCCGCGACGGTGTGCGCGGCGATCTGCGCGAGGCGATCGAATCGCTGCGTCGCCCGCAGCGCAAGCGCGGACTCGCGGTCGTCATCAGCGACTTCCTCGGTGATATCAACTGGCAGCGCTCGCTGCGCGCCATCTCCGCGCGCCACGATCTACTCGCGGTCGAGGTGCTCGACCCGCGCGATCTGTCGCTGCCCGATGTGGGTGATGTGGTGCTGCACGATCCCGAGACCGGGCGCACCCGCGAATTCAGCGTGACGCCTTCGCTGCGTGCCGATTTCGCAACCGCCGCCGAGCGTCATCGCGTTCAGGTCGAACAGGCCCTCCGCAGTTGCGGTGCACCGGTGCTCACCCTGCAGACCGACCGGGACTGGATCTCCGATGTGGTCCGGTTCGTGTCCACCCGGCGCCACGCATTCGGCGCCCCGAGCGGACGGGCGCCGCGCCAGTGAGTATTTCGCATTTCACCGCGCTGGTCTGGCTCGGCTTCCTCGCTGTTGTCGTGCTGATCGCGTTGGGCTACATCCTCGTTCAGCGCAGCCGCCACCGGCACATGCTGCAGTTCACCAATATGGAGCTGCTGGAGAAGGTCGCCCCGTCGCGACCGAGTCCGATGCGGCATGTGCCGATCGCGCTGATGTTGGTCGGTCTGGTGTTCCTCACCATCGCGGCCGCGGGGCCGACGGCGGTCAAGAAAGTGCCGCGCAATCGCGCGACAGTCGTTCTGGTGATGGATGTTTCGCTGTCCATGGAGGCGACCGATGTGCCGCCGTCGCGACTGAAGGTGGCGCAGAAGGCCGGTAAGGAATTCGTCGACGGGTTGCCGCCGGGTATCAACCTCGGCTTCGTCACTTTCGCGGGCACCGCCTCGGTAATGGTGCCGCCCACGACGAACCGCGAGGCCGTCAAGGCGGCCATCGACAACATCAAACTCGCCGAGCGCACCGCCACCGGTGAGGGCATTCTCACCGCGCTGCAGTCGATCGACACCATTGCCACTGTGCTCGGTGGTGCGGAAACGCCGCCGCCCGCGCGCATCGTGCTGATGTCCGACGGTAAGCAGACGGTGCCCGACGACAAGGACGTCGACAATCCACGGCACGGTTTCACCGCGGCTCGCCTTGCGAAGAACAAAAGCGTTCCGGTATCGACGATTTCGTTCGGAACCTCGTGGGGCACGGTGGAAATTCCGGACCAGGACGGTAGAGGCGCGCAACGCGTCAAGGTGCCTGTCGACGATGATGCGCTGCGCGAGATCGCCAAACTCTCCGGTGGCGATTTCTATACCGCTTCGAGCCTGACCGAGTTGACCGCGGTCTACGACACGCTCGAAGAGCAGATCGGTTACGAGATGACCAGGGGCGATGCCAGCAGACCATGGCTTTTGCTCGGCATGCTCGTTGTCGCTGCCGGTGTAGTTACCGGCTTGCTCTATCGTCAACGCCTGCCGTAGTCGTCAATGCCTGCCGTCGCGACGCGCCCGGTTCTACATAGAAGCACTATGTGTGGCCCGGACGTGGCGCACGAACCCGAACAGATAGGTTGGTCCTCATGTCGAACATCACATCCCGGTCGGTCCTGGTGACCGGTGGCAACCGCGGTATCGGACTCGCGGTCGCGCAGCGTCTGCTTGCCGACGGGCACAAGGTGGCCGTCACGCATCGTGGGTCGGGGGTTCCGGACGGACTGTTCGGTGTGAAATGCGATGTGACGGATAGTGATTCGGTCGATGCCGCCTTCACCGAGGTGGAGCAGCATCAGGGGCCGGTCGAGGTGTTGGTCGCCAATGCGGGCATCACCGACGACACCCTGCTGATGCGTATGACCGAGGAGCAGTTCACCAAGGTCATCGATGCGAACCTGACCGGTGCATTCCGCTGCGCCAAGCGTGCGAACCGCGCGATGCTGCGGGCACGTTGGGGTCGGATGATCTTCCTCGGCTCGGTCGTCGGCCTCGGCGGTGGTCCCGGCCAGATCAACTACGCCTCGTCGAAGGCCGGCGTCATCGGTCTGGCGCGTTCCATCACCCGTGAACTCGGCTCGCGCTCGATCACCGCGAATGTGGTCGCGCCGGGCTTTATCGAGACCGATATGACGGCTGAACTGCCCGACGATCTGCGTGACACAGCGAAGAAGTTCATTCCGCTGCAGCGCCTGGGCCAGCCGGAAGACGTCGCCGCCGTGATCAGCTTCCTGGCCTCCGATGATTCTGCCTACGTGTCCGGCGCGGTGATCCCGGTCGATGGCGGCATGGGCATGGGCCACTGACCCAACCGAAAGCCGACGTGTTCGGCGGTCGCGTAACCAGTTGAACTTCGACTACAGGAGAACCGAAAACCCATGGGCGGATTGCTCGAAGGCAAGACCATCCTGATCACCGGCATCATCACCGATTCCTCGATCGCGTTCCATGCGGCGGCGGTCGCGCAGGAGCAGGGCGCGAAGGTGATCATCACCGGCATTCCGGAGCGGCTGCGGCTGATCGATCGGATCGCCAAGCGGCTGCCGCAAGAGGTCGCCCCGGCCATCCCGCTCGATGTCACCAACGAGGACGATCTGGTCGTACTGGCCGATAAGGTCCGTGAGCTCGCGCCGGACGGCCTCGACGGTGTGCTGCACTCGATCGCTTTCGCGCCGCGCACGCTGATGGGTCCGGAGGCACGTCCGTTCCTGGACGGTCCCGGTCCGGATGCGGCCAAGGCGTTCGAGATCTCGGCGTGGAGCTACGCCTCGCTGGCCCGCGCTGTGCTGCCGGTGATGAACGAGGGCGGTTCGCTCGTCGGTATGGATTTCGATCCGCGCACCGCGATGCCGTTCTACAACTGGATGGGTGTGGCCAAGGCCGCGCTGGAGTCGGTGAACCGCTATGTGGCGCGCGAGGTCGGCACCGCCAAGCGCATTCGCTCGAACCTGATCGCCGCGGGCCCGATCAAGACCCTCGCGGCCAAGGCCATCGCGGGCACCGCGACCGACGATGCCGCCAAGCTCAACCAGCTCAACACCTACTGGGATGGAGCGTCGCCGATCGGCTGGGATGTCGACGATCCGACCGTGGTGGCGAAGTCGATCGTCACGCTGCTCTCGGACTGGCTGCCCGGCACCACCGGTTCGATCATCTACGTCGACGGCGGGGCCAGCCACAACACCTGGTTCCCGGAGAACATGTCGATCAACTGAGGTAATCCGAAGGGAGACACCGTGGTTCGGGCCGCCGACGCCCTACTGCTGCTGTCGTTCGGCGGTCCCGAGCGGCCCGAGGACGTTATGCCGTTCCTGGAGAACGTCACTCGGGGGCGGGGCGTGCCGCGCGAACGTCTCGAGGAGGTCGCGCAGCACTACATGCATTTCGGCGGTGTCTCCCCGATCAATGCGCTCAATCGCGACATCATCGCCGCGGTACATCGCGAATTAGCCGGTGCAGGAATCGAATTGCCGGTGTATTTCGGTAACCGCAACTGGGATCCGATGGTCGAGGACACCGTCGCGCGTATGGCGGCCGACGGTGTGCGGTCGGCCTTGGTATTCCCGACCTCGGCGTGGGGTGGATACTCGGGGTGTCTGCAGTACGACGAGGACATCGCAAGGGCGCGTGCGGCTTTCGGGGCGGACGCGCCGGAGCTGGTGAAATTGCGGCAGTACTTCGATCATCCGCTGTTGATCGAGGCCTTCGCTGCCGCGATTCGTGCTGCGGTGGATTCGCTTCCAGCCGAGCGTCGCGATGGTGCCCGACTGGTTTTCACCGCGCACTCGATACCGGTATCGGCCGATATTGCCGCGGGACCGCGCGCGGATGGTGGGCGGCTGTACAGTCGTCAGGTCGCCGAGGCGGCGCGATTGTGCGCCGCCGCGATGGGATTCACCGATTACGACGTGGTGTGGCAGTCCCGTTCCGGCCCGCCGCGGATTCCGTGGCTGGATCCGGATATCGTCGATCATCTCGAGGATCTGTCGGGCAAGGGTGTGGATGCGGTCGTCGTGTGCCCGGTCGGATTCGTCTCCGATCACCTCGAAGTCATCTGGGATCTGGACAACGAAGCCAGGGAGAAGGCCGCCGAACTCGGCATGGCGTTCGCCAGGGCCGCCACTCCCGGCACCGATCCCCGCTTCGCCCAGTTGGTCGTCGAACTGATCGACGAGCAACTGGCGGGTAAATCGCCACGCCGACTCGGCGACATTCCAGGCTACGGCTGCACCGTTAACGGCGCCCCCTGTGCAATCGACTGCTGCACCCCGCCGCGACGCCCTGCCGCCGCAACCTAGACGTCGACGGCAACCAGCCGCCGGTTTGCGTCACTGGGCGTCAAAGCGTCGCCTTGGGGGCACCGCGGCGCCGTGGGCGCAGTTGATACAGGCGATACCAGGCCAGCGCGAGGAAGACTGCCCCCAACCCGGCGACGACTCCCATATCGAGCAGCCACGTGCCCATGGTGTGTTTCCAGAGCGGATCGGCTGCGCCCGTGTGCGGTGTGAGAGTGTCCAGGTCGAGGGTGGCGGCTCCCGCGCCGAACCCCCAGCGCGACGGCGATAGGTAGGCCAGTTGTTCCAGGCCGAGTGTGCCGGGGAGCCGCACCAGCCCGCCGGTGAGCACCAGTTGTGCCATCGATAGCACAATCAGCAGCGGCAGTGTCTTCTCCGAGGTGTTCACCGACACCGATACCAGTAAGCCCAATGCCAGCGATGCGATGCCGAGCAGCGCCATCGCCAGGATCAGCTCCAGCTCGACCATCGTGAAAAGCCCCTTGGGTGGCATGTCCACACCGATGGTGCCGATCAGGACCAACACCGCCGCCTGAAGGGTGGTGATCACGCCCAGGACCAGCAGTTTCGACATCAGATAGACCCCTGCTGACAGGCCTGCCGCGCGTTCTCTGCGGTAGATCGTCTGCTCCTTGACGATCTCGCGAATCGAGTTGCCGGTGCCGACGAAGCAGGCCGCGAACGCCAAAACCATGAGCTTGGTCGGGGCGTCGACGTTGGATCCCGGCGGCCCGGCGAAGCCCTCGCCCGATGGCACTGCGGCGATCAAGCCACCTAGGAGTATGGGCATCACCCCGAGCAGCGCCATATAGCTTCGGTCCGAGGCAATCACCGCCAGATATCGCCGGCACAACGTACTGAGCTGGGCAAGCTTGGACTGCTGCGCGGGCGGCGGCGCCGGTGGGCGCACTTGCGCTGGGCCGACATCGTCGGTCAGTCCGACCGCCACGTAGTTCTCGAAGCGTGAAGACCTCTGGAACTCACCGGCCCAGTCGCGGTCTTCCTCGCGGTCGAATGCCTGGAAAACCTCGGCCCAAGTGCGCTGTGCGAACTGCTGCAGCCCCTCCTCGGGCGGCCCGTAATAGGCCAGCCGACCGCCGGGCACCAGGACCAGCAGGCGGTCGCAGGAATCAAGATTGGCCACACTGTGCGTAACGACGATGACGGTCCGCCCGTCGTGCGCCAGTTCGGACAGCATTTCCATGACCGTCTTATCCAGGCCCGGGTCGAGGCCGGAGGTCGGTTCGTCGAGAAACAACAGGGACGGTTTGGTCAGCAACTCCACTGCGACGCTGACACGTTTGCGCTGCCCGCCAGAGAGCTTGTCGATGCGGGTTTCGGCGTGCCGCGTCAAGCCGAGTTCTTCTAGGACCTCGTCGACCCGCTGCTCGCGCTCCTCGCTGCGCGTGTCACCGGGGAAGCGCAGCTCGGCCGCGTAGAGGAGCGCGCGCCGCGTCGGAAGCTGGTTGTGCAGGATGTCCTCCTGCGGGACCAGCCCGATCCGGTGTCGGAGTTCGTCGTAATTGGTGTACAGGTCGCGTCCGTCGTAGCGGACCGTCCCCTCCGTCGCGGGCCGCAACCCGGTGACCGCGCCGAGTAGCGTCGACTTGCCCGCCCCGCTGGGCCCGATGACCCCGACAAGCGAACGCTGCGAGATGGGGAAGCCCACTGCGTCGAGGAGCACCTTGCCCTCAGGGGTCCGCACGGTGAGGTTCTGCACCGAGACCGACACGTCACCGGTGTCGACGAACTCGCGCAGCTCGTCGCCGACCAGCCGGAACGTGGTATGCCCCATGCCGATCAAATCGGATTCGGATAGGTCCGTGGCGTCGATCCGGTGGCCGTTGACGTAGGTGCCGTTGTGGCTGTCGAGGTCGACGATCCGGTACCTGCCGTCGCCGATCGTGCGCAGCTCGGCGTGATGGCGGGAGAGCATGAGGTCGTGCGCGACGATGTCGTTGTCTGGCGCGCGTCCGATCCGAAGCGTCGGCGAGGTGATCCGGACGACCGCGCTGGGGCGGGCCCCTGAGGGTGCCGATCGCGAAACTCGCCTGGGCAGACCCGCGTGGAACTTCGTGACCGTAGCTTCGTCCGCGAGGTTGTAGCCCGGATCGGAGACGATCATCGTGTCTCCCCCGATATCGTCATCGGACTCCTGGCCGGTTTGTCCTTCTTGCCCCTCGATGGAAACGGCCAATTGCTCGCCGTCCACGGCGTGCCCGAGCTGGAACGTCTCGTCATGGTCGATCAGCATCCGATCGACCCGGTGACCGTCGAAAAAGGTGCCGTTGAGGCTGCCCGCGTCCTCGATTTCCCAACCGTCCGCACCCCGCTCCAGCACGGCGTGCAACGAAGATGCGCGCGGATCGGTCACGATAACGTCGGATGCCGGATCGCGACCGACGTTATATGCCGTCCCAGCACGTAGCCGATAGACGCGTTCCCTTGTCTGCACCACGAGAACCGGCGCCTCGGGAAATTCGATGGATGACTCGTCATCCGCCATGAGATGAGTATACCGACTGGTCCGCCGTGTTTGGTCAGAAACCAACGGTGGTGACGTAGGCGTAGACGCCGGGGAACCCTGGGCGGGCGCTGCCCTTGCCCCATGAGGTGAGGCCGATCAGGCGGCCCGCGACCAGCAGTGGATCGCCGCTGTCGTATTCGGCGGTATCGGCGTCGGGGGATCCGGCGCAGAGCATATCGGCGGGGTCGAAGGCGGAGCCATAGGCGGCGGCGCACGTGACGTTCGGGACGATCGGGACGGCGGCGGATCGCAGGAGCGTATTCGAGGTGTCGTGCTCGGAGGTCGCGCCCCAGCCGACGATGGTGCCGGTGTTGCCGTATGCGCGCGGATCGCCCTGTGGCGTGGCAATTTCCAGGAACGGCCCGGGTCTCGCCTCGTCGAGGATGAGGATCGCGAGATCGTTGTGGTGCACGGTCTCGCCCTCGAAATCGGTTTCCCGGAAATCCGGGTGGATGCGAATCTCCTTGACCCCCACGGTGACTCCATCGTGCGAGCGCAGGTCGGTGCGGCCGAAGGTGACGGTGATCCCCTGCGGCAGCAGCCGGGCCAACTCGACGCAATGCGCCGACGTCACAACCCGATCGGGTGCGATGAGCGCACCGCCGCAGAATTGCCCGGATGGCCGGAGGAAGTACAACGGGCTGCCGACGGCGGCGAGCCACGGGTAGGCGCTCGCCTCGATGGTATTTCCACCCACGATCGCCGTGGCGGGAACGACGGGCGCGCCGAGACCGATGATGAATGTGGCGGTCACGGCCGCGGCGATGCGAGATATGCGAAACATGCCGCCTCCCGGTTCATTTAGGCGATCGCTCGGACTATTCAACCAGAGGATGCCGGTGTTATGGCGCCTTCGCGGTCCGCCGGCCGCCTTATGCGTCGAACGAAGTGCCTTACGAATTGCCTCGGGCGGCGGCGTGCACTGCCACCAACCGGGCAGCGCGGATCGCATCCCACAGTGGGCGCAGGAGGTCCTCCTGGGCGCCGGTAGCGGTGGCGGAGGTGGGGGAGGATGCCGGTTCGCGTTGGGCAACAGTGAGGATCGCGGCGACGTGGTCGGCGCTGTCGAGGATTCGCCTGGCGCGCAACGGGATCGAATCCGGATAGTCGTGGCGGGAGTAATCCGCGAGCTCGGCCTCGATGAGTTCGCGTGGGTCGGCGTCGATGGTCGCGCCAGCGGCGGTGGTGTGCAGGCGCATGAGGGCGTCGGCGGCATCGCGCACCGCTTCGCGCATCGTGTATTCCGCCTCGCCGAGCGACATATCCGGGCCGGGCGCGGCCGGAATCTGGGTGCTGTAGACGGTCCACTGCAGGGTGTCGTCATCGGCCCACTGCGGGATCAGTCCCGTGCCCTCCTCGCCTGGCACACCGAACAGCAGTCCCTCGCCCGCCTCGATCGCATCCGCGCCGAAGGCGGTTCCGGTGGGCAGTCCGCGCACATCGCCGGGCACCGGCAGCACCAAGCGCAACTGCGCACCGGGTTGTGCCATCGCCTCGCGAATCACCTTGAGCAGCGCCATGACTCCGGTGCCGGACAGATTGTCGCGGGAGGACCACGGCAGGTCGTCGCGACCGCCGGTCAGTGGATCGCCCGCGGCGATGGTGTGCCGCGGTGCCCAGGCGTACAACGCCTCGAGGATGTCGTCGGGCGCGCTGCAACCGGCCAGCCAGGAGCCGGCCCACACCGTCAGCGTGGCACTAGGAGAGCACATAATTATCGAGCATAAAGGAGGGTCGCGGCTCGGGGGCGTCCATGCCGGATAGCCTGGTGAGCTGCGCGCATCGATCCGCCGCCCGGTACCGCGAGTACTGGAACAGCGAGTGCGCCGCGGTCGTGGGCGTGCAGGCCGAATTCCGCGGAGTGGGACATGATTTCAGCGATTGGACCCGATAACGATGATCACTCCGGTTCGGTGACGAAGTCGATGAGTCGCTCCACCGCGCCGATCAGGGGGGATTCCAGATCGCGGAAGGATTCGACGGCGTTGTAGACCCGGCGCCATCCCTGCTGCGGTGTGCCCCAGCCGAGCCGACGGCAGATGCCGGTCTTCCAATCCTCGCCGCGCGGCACCTCCGGCCACGCCGCGATGCCGATCGCGGCCGGGCGCACGGCCTGCCACACGTCGATATACGGATGCCCGGTGACCAGCACATACTTGCCGAGACCGGTGGTCAGCTGGGTTTCTTTCGAACCGGTGACCAGATGGTCGACCAGCACACCGACGCGCCGCCCCGGTCCGGGCGCGAACTCGGTCAGCCGCTCGGCCAGATTGTCCAAACCCTCGAGATGTTCGACAACCACGCCCTCGACCCGCAGATCGTGTCCCCAGACCCGCTCCACCAGCGCGGCATCGTGGACGCCCTCCACCCAGATCCGGCTCGTCTTCGCGACCTGCGCGCGCAGCCCATCCACCCGAGTCGAACCCGACGCCGACCTGGTCGGCTTCTTGGGTGCCGCGGCTTCGGGCCGGACCAGAGTGACGGGCGCACCGTCGATCAGGAACGCCGCCTCGCGCAATGCGAACAACCGCACCGCACCGCGCGCATCCTCCAACTTGACGAATTCGCCGTCATAGCTGCGATCGAATCCGATCACGGCACCACAGAATCCGGTCGCCGCATCCTCCACCACGAGATCGCGTTCGGCCACGACCGTCGGCACGCTTCGCTTCTTCGATCGCGAATGTCCGGAGAAGATGTCTCCGCCATATAAGTCACGCCCACTCACCTGCTCGAAGCTAGCACCGCCGGTTCGGGTTGCGGCGCAAGCGAGTTGGCGTGCCGGTTACAGACTGTGGGCGAACAGCGCGTATTGCGCCGCCACCTTCTGCCGAACATCGGCTCCGTTATCGCTGTTGACGTTCGCGACATAGCGCTTATAGGTGACATAGCAGCTGTGCTCGACCTGCTTATCGGTATCGCCGCGGCGATTGAGCCGCTGGCAGATCGCGCCGGGTACATCCGTGGTCGCATCGATCGGATCGTATTCGTCCCCGGAACGTGCGATGAGCTCGTTGACCAGACAACGGACCAGAGGCTCCGTCGCGCACTCGATAGACGATGGTGTCGTCCGCGATCGCCCGGGCGTCCAATCCGGTTTCGTCGATCATGCGCTGTATTCGTGCCGGCGTGCACGACGAGGGATGGGCCGCACGCGCTGAATTCGCGCAGGTCGAGCCTGTGGTTGCGGCGGTCGCGGACGACGGTACGGGCCATCGGCGCGTCCGGATCGATAACATGCCAGGTTTCTCGTCCTTCGTACGCGATGTTGTTGCGTGCGCAGCCGGATTGGTTCAGCGGATCGTGGTGGTGTCCCGATTGCAATCGAAATCAGCGGACGCACAGTCGTTTCGATTCAGACGGCTGGGGAGTGCGCCATGGGGCGCGCCGAACTGCCGCCGCTGATCTTGGGTCTGTCGCGCCACAGAAGTGGTTCGGGCCACTACAGTGTGTCTGTGACCGCAATCGTTTGGCTGGTCGCGGGCCTGCTGCTCGCGGCCGCGGAGATGCTCACCGGGGACCTCACGCTGCTGATGTTGGGCGTCGCCGCGCTCGGAACCGCGGGTGTCAGTGCCGTGGCCGATACCGGGCTGGTCGCCGACGCGGTGATCTTCGCGGTGCTGGCGCTGGTGCTACTGCTCGGGGTGCGGCCAGTTCTGCGGCGCCGCTTCGGAACTCCGCCGCCGATCCCGACGAATGTCGACGCGCTGCCGGGTAAGCAGGCGCTGGTGTTGGAATCGGTCGGCGCGCACAGCGGCCTGGTCAAAATCGGTGGCGAAGAGTGGACCGCGCGGCCATTCGATTCGACGATCGAGTATCCGAAGGGAACCACGGTGTACGTCATGAAGATCGACGGCGCGACGGCCGTCGTCTGGAAGGAGCCGTAAATGGCTGTGCTCATCGTTGCCGCCGTGCTGGTGCTGTTGGTCGTGGTGGTGGTCTTCAAATCGATCGCCCTGGTGCCACAGGCGGAGGCGGCCGTCATCGAGCGACTCGGACGATATTCGCGCACCGTCTCGGGTCAGTTGACGTTCCTGGTGCCCTTCGCCGACCGGATTCGGGCGAAGGTCGACCTGCGCGAGCGGGTGGTGTCCTTCCCACCGCAGCCGGTGATCACCGAGGACAATCTGACCCTGCATATCGACACCGTCGTGTACTTCCAGGTGACGAGCCCGCAGGCGGCGGTCTACGAGATCAGCAACTACATCGCGGCCGTCGAGCAGCTTACCGTGACCACCCTGCGCAATGTGGTCGGTGGTATGACCTTGGAGCAGACGCTGACCTCCCGCGATCAGATCAATGGTCAGCTGCGCGGGGTGCTCGACGAGGCGACCGGACGCTGGGGACTGCGCGTCGCCCGGGTCGAGCTCAAGAGCATCGACCCGCCGCCATCGATCCAGGAGTCGATGGAGAAGCAGATGAAGGCCGACCGCGAGAAGCGCGCCATGATCCTCACCGCGGAGGGCACCCGCGAATCGCAGATCAAGACGGCCGAGGGCGCCAAGCAGGCGCAGATCCTGTCCGCCGAGGGTGCCAAGCAGTCCTCGATCCTGGCGGCCGAGGGTGAACGGCAGAGCCGGATTCTACGCGCCCAGGGTGAGCGTGCCGCGGCCTACCTGAACGCGCAGGGACAGGCCAAGGCCATCGAAAAGGTTTTCGCCGCAATCAAATCCGGTAAGCCGACGCCGGAACTGCTTGCCTACCAGTACATGCAGACCCTGCCGCTGGTCGCGCGTGGTGACTCCAATAAGGTGTGGCTGGTGCCGAGCGATTTCGGCAAGGCGCTCGAGGGCTTCGCCCAGAACTTCGCGACCAAGGGCGAGGACGGCGTATTCCGCTACGAGCCCGCCCCGGCCGACGATGTGGAGAGTAAGCCGGAGGACGATTCCGATGTCGAGGGCTGGTTCGATACGGCCCGCGATCCGGCCATCGAACAGGCGGTGCGTGCCGCGGAGGCCGATGCGCGGGCATCGGTGGAGGGCGTGGCGACTCCGGTCACCCGAACCCAGCCCTACCCGCACCAGCCGGTAATGCCAGCACGGCAGGAGATCCCGCCGCAGCAGACTCCACCGCACCAGCCCCCATTCCGCCCGGACGGGCCGCAGGGACAGTCCTGGCAGCCGCCGTCGCAGTAAACCGTGAACACCCCGGATCTTTTGTCGAGGTCCGGGGTGATTTATTCGCTGGCTACGGCGCGAGATCGATGGTGAGCGTTGCCAGTTGGAGCGCGATGGCGCAGGGGTCGGGTGTTGTTGTGTGGGAATGGTTTTGGACGCGCCAGACGATGGTGCCGTTGTCCGCGGCGGAAAAATGGTTCGGCCTGGCACCGGGTGCGCTGCAATACTCACGGTCCACAAGGACAGGAGGGATTGCGCGTGGCTGATTCTGGGGTGTTGCCGCTGCTCGATCGGGTTGCCGGGGCCGTGGCGGAGGCGATCGGTCGCGCTCGTCCGGAGCTGGTGGGGACCGATCCGGTGGTGCGACGCTCCGAGCGTGCGGATTTCCAGTCGAACGTCGCGCTTGCGGTGGCGAACCGGGTGCGGGTGCGGCCCGCTGAGTTCGCAGCTGAATTGGTCGCGGCATTGGATTCGGATGATGCGCTGCTCGACGCGGTGACGGTCTCCGGTCCGGGATTCCTCAACCTCGCGGTGTCGGACCATGCTGTGTGGGAACAGGTTTCGGCGCGTCTAGCTGGCGATCGCTTGGGCGTACCGGATTTCGAGCGCGGTCGGCGGACAGTGGTCGACTATTCGGCCCCTAATATCGCCAAGGAAATGCATGTCGGGCATCTGCGCACGACGGTTATCGGCGACTGCATCGCGCGGGTGCTGGCCTTTCTCGGGGCGGCGGTGATTCGGCAGAATCACCTGGGGGACTGGGGGACTCAGTTCGGGATGCTGATCCAATATCTGGATGAGCATCCGGAGGTGCGCTGGCGGCATGATGAGCTGAGCGGCGATTCGTCGGCGGTTTCGGCATTGGACCGGCTATACAAGGCGGCGCGGACCGAGTTCGACGGTGATCCGGCATTCGCGGAGCGGGCCAGGGCTCGGGTGGTGGCGCTGCAATCCGGCGATGAGGCAACCTTGCGGCGGTGGCGGGAGATCGTCGCTGAATCGGAGCGGGCGTTCGGTGAGATCTACGATCGGCTCGGTGTGCTGCTGACGGCGGACGATTATGTCGGCGAGTCGTTCTACAACCCGATGCTGGCCGACATCATTGCCGAACTGGTCGAGAAGGGGATCGCCGTCGAGAGCGACGGCGCTCTGGTCGTATTCTCCGAAGAGGTCGATGGCCCTGACGGCCAGCCGGTGCCGCTGATGGTGCGCAAGCGGGGCGGCGGATATGGCTACGACACAACGGATTTGGCGACTATCCGGTACCGGGTGCAGACCCTGCGTGCCGAACGGCTGCTGTATGTCACCGATTCCCGTCAGGCCTTGCACTTTCGGCTGATCTTCGAAGCTGCCCGGCGGGCCGGTTGGTCGACCGGTGGCACCGAGGCCGAACACATCGCATACGGCACTGTGCTCGGTCCGGATGGGCGGCCATTCAAAACCCGTGCGGGCGGCACGGTCCGACTGACCGACCTCCTCAACGAGGCGGTGGTGAAGGCCAGAGCCGTTGTCGCCGAACGGAATCCGGAACTGTCAGCCGCCGAACTCGACGCGATCGCCGAACCGACCGGAATCGGCGCGGTCAAATACGCCGACTTGTCCACATCCCGGGTCAAGGACTACACCTTCGACCTGGACCGCATGGTCGCATTGAACGGCAATACCAGCGTCTATCTGCAATACGCGCACGCCAGGATCCGGTCCATCCTGCGCAAAGCGCACGATCGCGATGTGCGGATCGATCCGACCGTCGCACTCGCACCCGCGGAGCGGGCACTGGCGCTCGAACTCGACGCCTACGGCACGGTTGTCGTCGAGGTTGCGGCCATTCTCGAACCTCATCGATTGTGTGGCTACCTCTATGCTCTCGCACGCGACTTCACGTCTTTCTACGAGACCTGCCCCGTCCTCACCGCGCCCGACCAGGTACGGAAAAACCGTCTCGCACTGTGCGATTCGACCGCCCGGACGCTAGCGCACGGACTTGGCCTCCTGGGCATCGCCGCCCCCGAACGCATGTAGTCAGCGGGATGCCCCGCCAAAAGGCGCTCGCCAGTGCATCGTGGCGAGCGCGGCCACTGGACGTACGGAAGCATTGCCCGAATTGGAATGGGAGCACGGCTTTCTCGCCGCCACACTGATGACCTTGGTGGCCGCGGTGAACCCGCTGGTCTACATCGAACGCAAAGGCTGGCTGCGCCGAGATTGTGACCGCGGTCTCGGTGATGGGTGCCGGTCCCGTGGTGTGAGCAGCCACCGACCCGCGCCGGATCGGTACCGAAATACCGCCGCGACGGATTACCGTGCGCCCATGACGACTGCCGCAACCGCCGCCCGCCATCTGCGGCCACGGGCCTGGATCGCCCCGATCGCCGTGGTCACCCTGCTCATGTCGCTACTGGCCACGATGTATTTGGCGTACGTAGTCAATCCGAGCAAGAATTTGCACGATTTCCCTGTCGCGCTGGTCAATCAGGACGACGGCGATACCCTGGGCGGCAAGCCCACGAATGTCGGCAATCAGATCACCGACGCACTCGTCGCGAACCTGCCCGCCGATAAGATCGACCTGCGGATCCTCGGATTCGCCGAGGCGCAACGGCAACTGCGCCAGGGCAAGGTCTACGGCGCGATCGTCATCCCCAGTGACTTCACCAAGCGGCTGGCCATCCTCGGCGCGGCCGGTGTGGTGCCGGGCAAGGTCGAACAGCCGATCATCACGGTGCACACGAACCCCCGGGCCGGCAGTTTCGCCACCGGGGTCATGCAACGGATTGCCGATCAGGCGCTGCTTCGCGTCCAGGAGACCGTCGGCAAACAACTCACCGACACCGTGCAGACCCAGCTGCAACCTGCCGGGGGCGGCCAGGCGCCACAGCTTGCCGGTGCCAGCCAATTGATGCTCGCCCATCCGATCCAGGTGGTGGTCGATCCGTATCGGCCGCTGCCCGACGGAACTGGACAGGGTTTGTCCGCGTTCTTCTATACGATCATGGTGCTGCTCGCCGGATTCACCGGTGCGATGATCATCCACGCGATGACCGATTCCGCCCTCGGTTTCGCCCCCACCGAGTACGGCCCGTGGTACGTGCACTATCCGACCGCGCCGATCTCCCGCTTCCGTACCCTGCTGTTGAAGTGGGCCATCCTCATCGTCACCGCCCCGATCGTCTCCGCGGTATTCCTCGGTGTCGCAGCGGCATTGGATGTGCCGCTCGATCATCCGCTCGCACTGTTCCTGTATTGCGTGCTCGCGATCGTCGCGGTCGGGGTGACCGCGCTGTCGGTGCTGGCCGCGCTCGGCACCGCGGGTCTGCTGGTCAATTTGATCCTGTTCATCGTGCTCGGCCTGCCCTCCTCGGGAGGTAGCGTGCCCATCGAGGCGACGCCGACGTACTTCGAATGGCTGGCCACCTTCGAACCCATGCACCAGGTCTTTCTCGGGGTGCGCGCCATCCTCTACTTCAATGCCAGCGGTGCCGCCGGGCTCGCGCGCGGTAGCTGGATGGCGGTGCTCGGTTTGGGTATCGGCCTCGTTGTCGGCGCGGTGGTGACTCTGTACTACGACCGAAAGGGCTTGCATCGCAAACCCGCCGAGGCGGCCACGACGGAATGAGCGTTGCGGGCATGGGGGTGAGCGATCGAGCCATTGGAACGCTCACGATTTGTTCCTAACGTTGTGCTTATGACCTTCGACATCGGCGTGATCCTTCCGACCTCCACTCCCGATCCGGCCCACCCGATCCTCGGCGATGTGCGGGCCGCCGCCCGCATCGCCGAACAACTCGACCTCGAATCGGTATGGTCCACCGACCATCTCGTGGCGAGCGCGCCCATGTTGGACAGCACCGTGACGCTCGCAACCGCGGCCGCCGTCACCGACCGGATTCGAGTCGGCTACAACGTCATACTGCTCGCACTGCGCCCGGTGGCTTGGGCAGCCAAGCAGATCAGCACACTGCAGTACGTATCGGGCAACCGGCTGCTGCTCGGCGTCGGCACCGGGAATCCGGCACACGGCGATATCGGTTGGCGCGCGGCCGGTACGACGTTCGAGAACCGTGGTCGGCGCACCGATGAGGCACTGCGGGTGCTGCCCGACCTCGTCACCGGTGCGACGGCCACGGTCAACGGCGTCGATGTGGCGCTGGCCCCCGGATCGGCGATGCCACCGGTCCTGGTGGCGGGCAATGGGACTCGGGCGCGGCGGCGGGCGGCCGAATACGCCGACGGCTGGATCACGCTGCAGCCCGGCCTGGCCCAGTTGACCGCTGATTTCGACGAATTGCGCACACTGGCAGCACAATTCGATCGACCTGTGCCCGCGGTTACCGTGGTCGCGCCGGTACTGCCCACTGATCATTCGGCCGCCGTCGAGCTGCTCGCCGCGCACCGGGACGCCGGTGTCGAACGCGTCATCCTCGCCCCGACCGGCCCCGAATGGCAGCGCGATTACGAGAATGCCGCAAAACTCCGTGCGGCACTGTGACTACCGTCGACTACAGCTGCGTCAACCGCAGTTTCAGCGCATCGGTGATGATGGCTCGGGCGGCTTCACCGTACCGAGCCTGTCGGTGCAGCGCCGCCCAGGTCTTCTCGTAATACGCGAGTTCCCGCGGTTGGGTGATGGTGAGACCCGCTGAGATGGTCTCGACCTCCGCGATGCGTTTGTCGAGCAATACGAAACATGTTGTGGTGTAAAGGAAATCCGCCGTCCGAGGAATTATGCCGAGCCCGAGTCGGGGCAGCGGCATCAGATCGATGAGCCGTTCGAGCTGACCGGCCATCACCTCGTTATCGCCGACAGTGGTGTAGAGCGCCTGTTCGGCCAGCAGGATGCTGATCCGATGGGTGCCGTGGTGCAGAATCCGTTGGCGCGCAATTCGTGCCGCTACCGCGCGGTCGATATCGTCGATACCGCCGACGAAATCGATACAGGACTCGAGTACCGCCCTGGCATAGGGTTCGGTCTGCAATAGGCCGGGAACGACCGCGTTCTCGTAATTGCGGATGGTGGTGGCGCGTGCCTCCAACTCGATGCGGCGGCGCTGCTGCTGGGCATGCCCGGTCGCCGCGATGCGCCGCCACTCCTGCCAGAGCGCCTCGATATTCGCCAGTGCCGCACGCAGGTCCGGCAGCAGCAGTTCGGCGCCGCACAGTCGGCACCACTGGGCCAGATCGCTATCGCTCGGCGTTTGTTTACCGTGTTCGATGCGCGACACCTTGGCCGAATGCCAGCCCGCTTCGGCGGCGAGCTGCACACCGGTCAGATGTGCGGCCTTGCGCAGTTCACGTAAGCGTGCCCCGAAGGCTTGCCGGGACTGCTCGACACCGGTCATCCACTCCGCCCGCCGGGCATGTAGTCGTGGTGCGGAATTGCTTTGTTCCACAGTGTATCTCGTACTGTCGTACAGCGTGCGACCAGCACGGGGTCGGTAGTCACCGCGGCCCCCGCCAGATCGCCGGTCTTGGTGAAGATCGTAAAGGCGACCGTCGCGTCGAGCAGCCACCATTCGTCAGCGGTGTATTCTGCGGGATCGGCGAGATGCCTTGGCAGCCAGCGGATATCCTCGCCGTAGCGCTGATTGCGATCGGTGAGCGCGTGCAGGAATCGAACGTAGTCGGTGAGCGGCTCCGAGACCACCCGCACGCGCCGAA
The DNA here is from genome assembly GCF_040674755.1 of Nocardia sp. NPDC049737. NCBI lineage: Bacteria > Bacillati > Actinomycetota > Actinomycetes > Mycobacteriales > Nocardiaceae > Nocardia > Nocardia sp. NPDC049737. The sequence goes on from NZ_JBFANH010000002.1 coordinate 367,401, forward strand.
TCGGCACGCCGCGTCCGGCGACCTCGCTGGTGAGCTCCTCCCAGGCCCGCCACGACGGCGGATAGGACTCCTGCTCGAACGGCGGTAGGCCTGCGAGCACGCGGCGCATCGGTTCGGTCTCGTCGGAGACCTGGGAGTGATCATCGGACACCTCGAGATGGAAAGCGTCGCCGCGGGTTTCGCGGATGAGATCGTTGGTTTCCTCGATGGTGTAGAAGAGCATTGCATTACCATTCCCACGGGCTCTGTCCGACCGGGACCGCGACTGCGGTCTCGTGCTCGGGAATCCGCATGTGCGCCAGGGCATCCGGATCGGTGATCGGCTGTCCGGCGAGAGTGAAGGAACCGTGCCCCGAATCGAGCAGCGGAGCGCCGATATACGTGCCGGGCTGCAGCCAGCCGAGCAGCATATGCGGTATTTCGACGCGGTTTGCGTCATGGGCTACCCGGTAGCCCTGCACGAGATACAGATGTCGATCCTCATCGATCCAGAGCCGGGGCGAGCCGGTGTTGTTGGTGGGTCCGCCGAGCAGTTGTATACGCATCAGAGTGGCCTCGTCTCGCGTGGGCATTGCGCTGGCTGCACACAATCGTCACCGGTCAGCGCCATATGGGTCAACAACTTCCGCAAATCCCCGCAAAACCATGGTGCCGCGCCGGGCCGCTTTTCTACTGTTCTGGGTGGGTGCTGGCAGACAGGGTTGGTGACATGAGCAGGTCGGAACCATGGGAGGGCGTCGGGCGGTTGGCAAGCGAAACGGGGTCACTTGGCAACGGGGTGGCGATCAAACCTTGGGCGATCGGGTTCGTACGGTGGGATATTTCGGGATCGATGGTGGATCACGATCTGCGGGCCACCCGCACCTGCGCGGCTCGTATGGGATACGAGTTGGTCTCGATGAAGGTGGGTCCGCAGGGTGATCCGGTCGCACGGCTGCTCGCGGCCATCGTGCGCTGCGGTGCGCATGCGGTCATCGTGCCGAGCAGAGAGCACATCTGGGCGTCGCGGCGCGCGGTCACGGAGATCTGTGACCTGGTCGTGGTCGCCGGGGACACGGTGTGGGAACGCGGCCACCAGTGGCCGCGGTGGTTCGCGCGATGATCCTTACCTCGCGCGTAATCGACTCCGCGATCGGTAGCGGGCAAGGTTGAGGTATCCGCCGGAGCTTTCCGGCGGAGGACCGAAATACCTTCCAGCAGAGGATGATTCGCTATGTCTCAGTATGAGGACGCGGTACGGCGCTACTTCACGGCGTGGAATGCCATCGATGACGAGGCGCGGGCGAAGGCGGTGGCCGCGGCATGGCGCGAGGACGGTTTCTACACCGATCCGCTGGCCGATGTCGCCGGGCACGAGCAACTCAGCGCCGCCATCGGGGGCGTGCACCAGCAGTTCCCCGGCTTAGAATTCCGGCAGCTCGGTGCGGTCGACGGACACCACGACACCGCCCGGTTCTCTTGGGAGCTGGTCGCGGCCGACGGGAGCGCGCCGGTCGCCGGGACGGATGTGATCACCCTCGCCGAGGACGGACGGATCATCGGTGTGCACGGCTTCCTGGATCGCGTACCGGGGGCGTAGGCGAATTCGTAGCAGGGGAGGTCCGTCCGTTGACACTGTGCGCGGGCGGCAACAATTGTGCTCGCGCAGTCTGCTCGGGTCCCAGCGCGCCTCGATGGGCTCTATGCCGTGGGTGCGCGACACTGCCGCGAGACCGTCTCAGGCGACTTGGGTAGGCCTATGCGCGGATCCGCATGAACGCGCTGCCTCGGCGTTGGTGAACGTCGGATGAATCCGGTTGCGCCTGCGGCGAACACCCTGCAGCGCAGGGCCCAGCGGAGGATGCTGGAGAGGGCGGCCTAGATATCGAGTGCGCGCCTGATGAGCAGGATGGTGGTCAGCGTGGACGACGAGTCGATCCCGTTGTCGGGTCCGGAAGACGCCACACGGCGACACGATCTCGATGAGTCGGCGATGGACGCGTACTCACGTTCGGTCATCGCCGTGGCGGCGTCGGTCACCCCGCATGTTGCGAGTGTGCGAACCCGGCGGGGGAGCGGATCCGCGGTGGTCTTCACCGATGACGGATTCCTGCTCACCAATGCGCATGTGGTCGGCTCGACGAGCAGCGGCGATGTGGTGTTCGCGGACGGTGTGGAATCACGCATCGACGTCGTCGGCATCGATCCGCTCTCCGATCTCGCCGTGCTGCGCGCCCGCGCCGGTGCGCCGGGTGCGGTGGTACTCGGCGATGCCGACAAGCTGGTGGTCGGCCAACTAGTGGTGGCGGTCGGGAGCCCGCTGGGGTTGGCGGGCTCCGTAACCGCGGGCGTGGTGAGCGCGCTGGGGCGAGCTGTCCCGGTCGCCTCTCGCCGAGCCGGTCGCGTGATCGAGGATGTGATCCAAACCGATGCCGCCCTGAACCCGGGCAATTCCGGTGGCGCACTTGCCGATTCATCGGGACGGGTAGTCGGTGTCAATACGGCGGTCGCGGGCGTCGGACTCGGTCTCGCGATCCCGATCAATGCCACCACTCGCCGCATCATCAATACCCTGCTGAAAGACGGCCGCGTGCGCCGCGCCTACCTCGGCCTGGTCGGCGTTCCGGCCCCACTGCCCGCAGCCGTCGCCGCCCGCACCGGCCAACATGCCGGTGTCCGCATTGTCGAAGTCGTCCGCGGCGGCCCCGCCGATCACGCGGGGCTGCGCCGCGGCGACCTCGTACTCAGCGTCGCCCGCTCGCAAGTGGCCGACGCCCAAGGCATACAACGCCAACTCTTCGGCGACGCCATCGGGGTCTCGATGCCGGTGACGGTATTGCGCAACGGCGCGATGGTCGATGTCTTCGCCATCCCGATCGAGTTGACCGTCGATTAGCTTGTCAGCGGCCCCACGGTCGGATGACGTCGTCGGCTAGATCTTCGCGGGGGTCTTGATTCCAGTTGTCGTGGTTATTGCCGTTCGGCCCTGGTTCGACTGCGTGTACCACCATCGTTCGTCACCTCCCTTCGAGCGGTCGTTGCTGTTGCGGATTAGCCCTCCGCGCGCAACCGCAAACCGGAATCGACGCACGGCGTGCATGCGCTGCCCAGGCAACGCCGGTGCGTCAGTCGGACACGGCGACCTGGGCGGTCTCGAGATCCGCTTCGTGGGTTTGCGACCAGCGCGCGTCGACGATCAAACCGATGATGCCGATGGCGATGAGTACCCCGGAGACTACGAGCATGCCGGGGTGGGTACGTCCGGTGAGGGCATCGCCCAGGATGACGGTGCCGACGGTTCCCGGGAGGATGCCGATGACGGTGGCGATCAGATAGGGACAGAAGCGGATCGAGGAGAGGGCGCAGCAGTAATTGATCACCGAGAACGGGGCGAAGGCGATCAGGCGCAGCGATCCGACCGCGAGCCAGCCCCGGCGTTCGAGGCGTTCATCGATGGAGCGCACCGCCGGATGGGTGAGATGGGCGGCGACGCGCTCTCGGTCCAGCGCGCGGACGAGCAGAATCGCCAGGGCCGCGCTGACCGTGGTTGCCGAGGCGGCCAGGACAATGCCGAGTGCGGGTCCGAACAGGACGCCCGCGCTGACCGTCAGTACGGTCCGCGGGACCGGAGCCACCGTGACCAGCGCGTGGACCACGAAGAACAGCAGCGGGAAGATCGGGCCGACCGAGGTGGCCCAGTCCTGCATCTGCTGCGGTGTCGGCAGCGGGACCAGCATGGCCGCGATGAACAGCACCGCGCCACCGACGAGCAGGGCGAGGATGCGTGGGTCCCGAATGAGCCTGAGCACCGCGCCAGGTTACCGGTTGGTAGTGGCGGCCACGGACAACCGCCTGCGCAGCTGCCGCTAGCATCGAAGGAACGGGACGAATGCTCGTTAACCGATGTGCTCGCTGAGCTGGGCGAATGCAACGGTTTCGGGCGCACACGAGGGTGTGCGTCGAGGAGAAGAGGAACAGCAGCTATGCCGATTGCTTCAGAGCCGGTGCCTGATTACGCCGCATGGCGCAAGGGCGTGGCGGGGGTACTGGCGAAGGCCCGCAGGGTCGACGTCGCCGAACTTCCGGAGGAGCCAGAAAAGCTGCTCGAGGAACAGACCTATGACGGTCTGACCATCGCCCCGCTGTACACCCGCGGGGATGAGCGGCCCGAACTGCCGCTACCGGGCGAATATCCGTTCGTCCGTGGCCGGGACGCCACCAGGGATGTGCGGCGCGGCTGGTATGTCAGCACTTTCATCGGCGCGGCCGATGGCGCTGCGGCGAATCGCGAGATCTTGGCCACGCTGGAGAACGGGATCAGTGCACTGTGGCTCGGTGCAGGCGAGCGCGGTGTGCCGGTGGCCGAACTGCCCGCGGCACTCTCGGGTCTGCTGTTCGAACTCGCACCGCTGACACTCGCCGCTGGTGATGCGGTTTCCGCAGCGGCACAACAGGTCTTCGCACAACTCGACGGTTACCAGGTAGCGGACCGGACCGAAATTCGAGTCGCGCTGGGCGCGGCCCCGCTCACCAGTCGCTTCGCCGGAACCGCCGATGTCGAACTGGCGGAGGCGATCGCCCTGGCCGGTCAGGCGGTGCAGCGACCCGAGACCGTGCGCGCCATCACGGTGGACGGCACCGTCTTTCACGATGCGGGTGCCTCGGACGCGCAGGAGCTCGGTGCGGCGGTGGCGGCCGGTCTGGCCTACCTGCGCGCACTCACCGAAGACCGCCAGGACATCGCGGATGCCTTCGAGCAGTTGGAGTTCCGCTTCGCCGCGACCGACGACCAGTTCGCCACCATCGCGAAATTCCGCGCGGCCCGCCAGCTCTGGGCCCGCGTAGCGCATGTGTGCGGCGCGCCCGCATTCGGTGACGCACCGCAGCATGCGGTGACCTCCGCGGCGATGATGACCCAGCGCGACCCATGGGTGAATATGCTGCGCACCACTCTCGCGGCTTTCGGCGCGGGAGTCGGTGGAGCGGACACGGTTACGGTGCTGCCCTTCGATTCTGCGCTGCCGCCCGGCGAGCTCGGCGTGTCGAAGTCGTTCGCGAATCGCATGGCTCGCAATACGCAGCTGCTGCTGCTCGAGGAGTCGCATCTGGGGCATGTGCAGGATCCGGGTGCCGGTTCCTGGTACGTCGAGGATCTCACCGCCGCGCTCGCCGCCAAGGCGTGGGAGTTCATGCAGGAGCTCGAGGCCGCGGGCGGTTATCCGGCCGCGTTGGACACCGGCCTGCTCGCCGAGCGGATCGCCGCGACCCGGTCGGCCCGGGACGCCGATGTGGCACACCGCAAGACGGCGGTCACCGGTGTCAACGAATTCCCGAACCTGGCCGAACAGCCGCTATCGGAGGCCGCGCGTCAGCCCGGACAGGTGGTGCGCTACGGCGCCGCCTTCGAGACGCTGCGCAACCGCTCGGACGCCTACCTCGCGGCCAAGGGGGCGCGACCACGTGCGCTGCTGGTGCCGCTCGGCACGGTGGCCGAACACAATGTTCGAGTCACTTTCATCGCGAACCTGTTGGCCTCGGGCGGTATCGAGTCGATCAACCCCGGTCCCCTGGAAGTGGCCGGAATCGGTACGGCGGCAACCGAATCCGGTGCCGCGATCGCCGTATTATGTGGTTCGGACAAGCGTTACGCCGAGCAGGCGGGGCCGGCGGTCGAGCAGTTGCGTGCCGCCGGGATCGGGACGGTGCTGCTGGCCGGTGCGGAAAAAGCCGTCGCCGACCTGAGCGACGCGCAGCGCCCCGACGGTTATCTCGCGGCCCGCATCGATGCGGTGGCCGCACTGTCCGACCTGCTGGAGAAGGTGGGAGCCTGATGACATTGAGTCATATCGACAAGCCGGGCGAAATCGACGAACCCGGCGGCATCGAGCACCGGATCGGCAGTTTCGCCGAGGTGCCGCTGTCCGAACGTCCGGCCGAATCCGCCGCCGTCGACTCAGCACAGGTCGACGCCTTCGTGCGTGCCGCGGCCGAGGCGAACAACTACACCCCCGAACAGTTGGTGTGGTCGACGCCCGAAGGTATCGACGTGCGACCGGTTTTCACCAAGGCCGACCGCGATGCCATTGCGGCCGAAGGCTATCCGCTCGACAGCGTGCCCGGCGTCGCGCCGTTCCTGCGTGGTCCGTACCCGACGATGTATGTGAACCAGCCGTGGACCATTCGCCAGTACGCGGGTTTCTCCACCGCCGCGGATTCGAATGCCTTCTATCGCCGCAACCTGCAGGCGGGCCAGAAGGGTCTGTCGGTCGCCTTCGACCTGGCCACGCACCGCGGCTACGACTCCGACCACCCGCGCGTCCAGGGTGATGTCGGGATGGCCGGTGTCGCTATCGATTCCATCCTCGACATGCGTCAGCTCTTCGATCACATTCCGCTGGATCAGGTCTCGGTGTCGATGACCATGAACGGTGCGGTGCTGCCGATCCTCGCGCTGTATGTGGTCGCGGCCGAGGAGCAGGGCGTCGCACCGGAACAGCTGGCCGGAACCATTCAGAACGACATTCTGAAGGAGTTCATGGTCCGTAACACCTACATCTACCCGCCCAAGCCCTCGATGCGGATCATCTCCGATATCTTCGCCTACACCAGCGCGAAGATGCCGAAGTTCAACTCGATCTCCATCTCCGGCTACCACATCCAGGAGGCCGGAGCCACGGCCGATCTGGAGTTGGCCTACACCCTCGCCGACGGTGTCGAGTACATCCGCGCGGGTATCGCCGCGGGTATGGAGGTCGACAAGTTCGCGCCACGCCTGTCGTTCTTCTGGGCCATCGGCATGAACTTCTTCATGGAGGTCGCCAAACTCCGTGCGGGACGGCTGCTCTGGAGCGAGCTGGTGGCGAAGTTCGAGCCCAAGAGCGCGAAATCGCTATCGCTGCGAACGCATTCGCAGACCTCCGGTTGGTCGCTGACCGCGCAGGACGCGTACAACAACGTGGCGCGCACCTGCATCGAGGCGATGGCCGCCACTCAGGGCCACACCCAGTCGCTGCACACCAACGCCCTCGACGAGGCGCTGGCTCTGCCGACGGACTTCTCCGCGCGCATCGCCCGCAATACCCAGCTGCTGATCCAGCAGGAGTCCAACACCACGCGGCCGATCGACCCATGGGGCGGTTCGTATTACGTGGAATGGCTCACCCATCAGCTGGCCAACCGCGCCCGCGCGCATATCGCCGAGGTCGAGGCGCACGGTGGTATGGCGCAGGCGATCGGCGAGGGCATCCCGAAGCTGCGCATCGAGGAGGCCGCCGCCCGCACCCAGGCGCGCATCGACACCGGCCAGCAACCGGTGATCGGCGTGAACAAGTACCAGGTCGAAGAGGATCAGCAGGTCGAGGTCCTCAAGGTCGAGAATTCGCGGGTGCGCGCCGAGCAGATCGAGAAGCTGAACCGGCTTCGCGCCGAACGTGATTCGGCCGAGGTGGAGCGGGCACTGGCCGAATTGACCCGTGCCGCAGGCTCTTCCGAGGGTGGCATGGCGAACAACCTGCTCGCGCTGGCCATCAATGCGGCGCGCGCCAAGGCCACCGTCGGTGAGATCTCCGATGCACTGGAAAAGGTGTACGGCCGCCACCAGGCCGAGATCCGTACGCTCGCCGGTGTGTACCGCGACGAGGCCGGAAAGGTGACCAATATCAGCAAGGCGATCGAACTCGTCGAAGAATTCGCCGACGCGGAGGGGCGGCGGCCGCGCATCCTGGTCGCCAAGATGGGCCAGGACGGGCACGACCGAGGTCAGAAGGTGATCGCCACGGCCTTCGCCGACCTCGGGTTCGACGTCGATGTGGGCCCGCTGTTCCAGACCCCGGAAGAGGTGGCGCAGCAGGCGGCCGACAACGACGTGCACGTCGTCGGTGTGTCCTCACTGGCGGCCGGCCACCTCACGCTGGTGCCCGCGCTGCGGCAGGCACTGGCCGATGTCGGACGTCCCGACATCATGGTCATCGTCGGTGGCGTCATCCCGCCGGGTGACTTCGAGGAGCTGTATGCGGCGGGTGCGGCGGCGATCTTCCCGCCCGGCACAGTGATCGCCGATGCCGCGATCGATCTGCTGAAGAAGTTGGCCGGCGAGCTCGGTCATGAGATCGGTGGCGGCAGCAGCCAATGACTTCAGCATCGCGCAGCGATCCCATGGTGGGTGGTGGTCGGGCGACGGGCGGGCGTCAGCGTGTAATCGATGTAGACGCACTCGCGCAGGCGGTTCGCTCCCAGGAGCGGGCCGCCTTGGCGCGGGCCATCACTCTGGTCGAGTCGACCAGGGCCGATCATCGGGAGCTGGCGCAGCAACTGCTGCTGAAACTGACCCCGCCCACCGATACGGTCACCTCGAATCGTGTCGGCATCACCGGTGTTCCCGGCGTCGGCAAGTCGACGTTCATCGATGCGCTCGGCATGGATCTGATCGGCAAGGGGCATCGGGTCGCGGTGCTGGCCGTCGACCCGTCCTCCACCCGAACCGGCGGCTCCATCCTCGGTGACAAGACGCGCATGGCGCGACTGGCATTGGAGCGCAACGCCTATATCCGTCCCTCGCCGACGGCGGGCACCCTCGGGGGTGTCGCCAAGGCGACCCGCGAGACCATCGTGCTGCTGGAGGCCGCGGGCTACGACGTGATCCTGGTGGAGACCGTCGGCGTCGGCCAGTCCGAAGTGACGGTCGCGAATATGGTCGACGTATTCTGCTTCCTGACCCTGGCCCGCACCGGGGATCAGCTGCAGGGCATCAAGAAAGGCGTCCTGGAACTCGCCGACCTGGTCGCGGTGAACAAAGCCGACGGCAAGCACGAGATCGAGGCCAAGTCCGCGGCCCGCGAATTGGCCGGGGCACTGCGCCTCATCCATCCGCACGACGCGCTCTGGCGCCCACCGGTGCTCACTATGAGCGGCCTCGAAGGCCATGGGCTGGACAAGTTCTGGGACACCGTACTCCAACACCGCCGGGTACTCACCGAGGCGGGTGAATTCGCCGAAAAGCGCCGCCGCCAACAGGTCGACTGGACCTGGACCATGGTGCACGACCAACTACTGCGCCGCCTCGCGGAGAACCCGAACGTCAAAGCCATTCGCGCGCAAGTGGAAAAGCAGGTACGCGACGGTACATTGACCGCCGCATTAGCCGCCGAGCAGCTTCTCGACGCCTTCGACGGCTGAGCTCGCGGCAACGCCGCTGCGGGTTCATCACTGCCCAGCGCGTCACACCGAATGGCCGTGGGCCTCGAGGAGGGTGCGCAGGGTGGTCGCGAGTGACGAGGCCGCGTTCGATCAACTCGCCATCTGGCGCGTCGAAATCGCCGCCGACTGGACGTACTCGAGCCCGCCCGCCGAACTCGTGCCGGGTCGGCGAATCGGCACCTACCGGCTCGGCCTGGACGAACTGCTGACGAATGCCGACGGCGTCTCAGCGATTTCCATGGCGGATTTCGCCGTCGCGTTGCTCGACGCGGCAGAGTGGCCCGCGCACCGGCAGATCAGATTCACCGTCGTCTCGATGTGAGCATCACGCGATTCCGAAGAGCCCTGCGGCATTTCGATAGCACACCTGCTGCAGCCAAGAATCACCCAGCTCCAAGCGTTCCAGTGCGAAGATCGAATGTCCGTACGAGTAGGGGATGTTCGGAAAATCGCTACCGAACAAAATGCGCTCGCTCAAAGAATGCAGCCTGTCGTGCTCGGCGACCGGAAAGGGGGCCGTAGCCTCGGTGAAATCGGTCCACACCATGGTCGTGTCCAGGTGCACGCCCGGATATTCCTCTGCCAGATCCAGGAATTCGGAATACTCGGGCGTGCCCATATGCGCGATGATCAGCTTCAACCGCGGATAGCGTTGCAGCAGACCGGCAATGGGCTCCGGTCCGGTGTACTCGCCGGGCACGGGTCCGGAGCCGCAGTGGATCAGCACCGGTATTCCGGCGTCCTCGATCATGCCCCACACCGGATTCAGCAGCGGATCACCGGGATGGAAGTCGCCGACCTGCACATGCACCTTGAACACCCGGGCACCCCGCTCGATCGCCGCCTCGACGTAACTGTCGGCGTAATGTTCGGGATAGAACGTCGCCGTGTGCAGGCAGTCCGGGGTGCGTTCGGTGAAGTCGGCGGTCCATTCGTTGAGCCACGCCGCCATATCCGGCTTGTGCGGATACACCAGTGCGGTGAACGCGCGAACACCGAAGTCGCGCAATGTCTTCAACCGGACCTGCTCATCATCGCGGTAGGCGATCGGCCACTCCCGGCCGACCAGCGGACCGGCCGAATCGAAGTATGCCCACACCTTGGCCATGACCTGCTCCGGCATGAAATGCGTATGGACGTCGATGATTCCGGGCAGTTCGAGCCGGGTGCGGAAATCGGTCAGGTAGGTATTGTCGTCGCTGTCGCCGATCATGGAGCAGCCTCCTGCGGGTAGACCGAGCGGGCGAAGTCACCGACCCTGGTGATCAATCGTTCGAAGAACACCTCCGGGTCGGTGCCGACCACGATGTCGGCGTTGGGTTCTCGGCCCCACATGCCCACCCAGTCCGCCACGGTGGTTGCCCGGGTGATGGCGCCGACGAGTTCGACATCGACGGTGGCCGGTCGAGTAGTGGCAAGCGCCGGATCCAGCGCGACCGCCGCCGCGAACGGATCATGCATATGCGCGAGGTAGCCCTGGTCGTAGAGCTTGTGGAAGTCGAAGTAGAACCGGACCGCATCGGTGAAGTACCGCACGATCGGATTGCTCGTGGCCGACCTGGCCTCCGGCGGGTCGGTCTCCGAAACCATCTCCACGGGCAGGCTGCCCGCGCGTTCGGCGAGTTGCGCCACATGTTTGGGCCGCATCTCGATGCTCTCGGTGATATCGAGCGCGCACACGATCGGCCGCCGATCGGCGGGGGCGGCGGAGAAGGCATCGAAGACCTCCTTGGCCGCCTCCGGATCCACGTGCACATTCCATTCATTGGTCGGGGTGGTGTTGCCGGGGTGATTGAAGGCTCCGCCCATGATCACCAGCCGCCGCAGCAGCAGCGGTAGCCGTGGTTCGAGGCGGACTGCGAGCGCCAGATTCGTCAGCGGTCCAGTGCAGAGTCCGATGATCTCGCCGGGAGCCCCGCGCACCAGATCGACCCACATCTGGGCCGCCGACCGGGACGAGATCGGCCGGGCCGATGGCGGCAGTTGCGCATAACCGACACCCTGCGGCCCATGTGTGTCCTCGGTGGTGCGCAGCGGGATCGCGAGCGGGTCCGCGGCGCCCAGCGCGACCTCGATATGGGGTGCTCGGCACACATCCAGCCAGGCGAGATTGTTCGCCGCCACCTGCGGTGCGGGCACATTGCCCGCGGTGGCGGCGATTCCCACGATCTCGGCCTCCGGGGAGGCGAGCAGGTAGAGCAGCGCGAGTGAATCATCGATCCCGGTATCGACGTCCATGACGATCTTCTGTCGCACCAGTCGAGCGTAGCGAGCGGGCCCGGGCGGCTCAGTAGGTGGGCAGCACGTAGTCGTCGGTACTCGACATCATCCGCAGCATTACCGGACGCATGACCCGTGAGGTCATGACCTTCATGCTCGTGCGGGCCATCCGTGTGCCGAGGCGGGAAGTGGGCAGCATCATCTTGATGCCGCCACCGGGCAGCTCCTTGGCCTTGTCGAGGAACGGTTCGACGATCTGCTCATAGCGGGTCAGTGCTGTCGCGAGATCATCTGGCGCGGCTGCGATTTCACCGGCCAGGACGTAGGCGCCGACAATGGCCATGGCAGTACCCATACCGGTCATCGGGGAGCCGCAGAAGCCGGAGTCGCCGAGCAGCGTGACTCGCCCAGTCGACAGCGAAGGCATATCGACACGGGCCAGCATGTCGAAATAGAAGTCCGGGGTTGTGGTCATCGCGTCGAGTACCGCCGGTGTCTCCCATCCCGCCTCGGCCAGCATGTCGTGGATGAGCCGCTGCTGCGCGGCAACGTCGCGGCGCAGCGCCGGATCGGCCTCGGTGCGCAGGGTGATGATGGCCTTGGAGGTGGCCGGATCGGCATCCGGCCGAATCGCGACCGCGGCGCTGGGCACCGTATGCATCTTGAACCAGCCCGGCTCGGTTCCGGCTGGGGTCGGGATGGTGAAGAACGACATGTAGCCGCCGAGATAGGTGACGAACCGCTCCTCCGGTCCGAAGGCCAGCTGCCGGGTCGCCGAGTGCACACCGTCCGCACCGACGACCAGATCAAAACGCTCGGTGCGCCCGGATGCGAAGTCGACCTCGACACCCGTGTCGTCCTGGCGCAGCGCCGCGATCCATTCCCCGTAGCGGTAATCGAGTTCGCCCGCCGTGCTGGCGAGTTCGGTGAGCAGGACCTGATTCAAATCGCCTCGGGTGATTTCGATTTCGGCCACCGGACCCTTGCCGTCGAACATCTCCGCGGGCATCCGGGCGAACTCCCGGCCGTTTTCGTCGACGTAGGCCATGCCGCGCTCGTCGAGCTGGTACTTGCGAATGCCCGGCATGAGTCCCATCCGCTCGGCGATCTCGCGGCTCGGTCCGCGCAGGTCTACTGCCTGTCCGCCGGGGCGCGGCTTGGGTGCGCGCTCGACGACGGTGGTTCGGATGCCTGCTCGCAGCAACTGCAGTGCGAGCGCGTTGCCCGCGATGCCGCCGCCGCTGATGAGGATGTGGAGGGAGTTGGTGCTCATTATCGGGCCAATCGCTCGAACGAGTGTGTCAGACATATGTCTAACACGTGGTTGGCACGAATGTCTAGTACAAATGTCTTAGTCGTGTGTAAGCTGAGGTCATGGGAAACCGAGAAGACCTATTGGCGGGAGCGCGTAAGGCCATCATCGAACGTGGCGTGGCGAAGACGACCGCGCGCGATATAGCGGCGGCGGCGGGTGTGAGCCTGGCCGCGATCGGCTACCACTTCGGTTCGAAGGATCGGCTGATCACCGAGGCGCTCGCGGAGGCGCTCGGCAACGATATCGGCGACCGGATGGAGGCGCTGGTCCGCGCGGGCAGCGGGCAGCCGCCCCTGGAGGCGTTCACGCAGATGTGGAACGCGATGCCGCAGGTCTTCGAGGACAACCGGGACGGCATGCTGGCCAGTCTGGAGAATCTGGTGCGCGTCGCGCGGACGCCGGAATCACGGACGTACATGGACGAAAGCCTCAACGGTGCATACGAGGACATCGCCCGAGCCTTACGGGAATCACGTCCGGATCTGGACGCGGACACCGCCCTGGCGATCGCCGAACTGTACTTCGTGCTGACCCAGGGACTCGGCATCCTGTGGACGATTACCCACGGCGGGAACCTGCCTGACGGCGCGCGGCTGGCCAAGGCCATCGCGGCCCTGGCCGGTGAGTCCTGAGGGCGTCGACCAGCGCGAGTTCTACCGGGTGTGCAGCGGCCACACCGGCCGGTCAGCACCGTACCGCGGTGCGGGCCACGCGTAATCCGGATACTCGGCGAGCGCCGGCGCGGCGGTGGTGACATTGCCGTGGGTGACCGCCGCCATCGGACTCGGCGGCGCGGCCTGCGGATGACGCGGGGCGCGGCCGGGCGCATTGAGGAGCCAGGATGCGGTGCGCGCCAATGCGACTCGGACATCGCGCCCGATGCCGTCATGTGCGCGGGCGACCAGTGCGTCGATCACACCGGCCGCGAGCAGATAGCCGGAGGCGTGGTCGAGCGCCTGCGCGGGGAGCGTCCCCGGTACCGCTGGTGCGCCCTCGACAATCGAAATTCCGGCGGCGGCCTGCACGATGCTGTCGAAACCGCGCCGCCGACCCCACGGGCCGGATTCGCCCCACGCCGATATCCGACCGTGCACGAGGCCGGGTCGACGGGCGGCGGTGAGTCCGGCGTTTTCCAGCGCGCCCGGTCGATATCCGGTGATCAGCACATCGGCGGCGGCGAGCAGCTCGTTGACCTGCGGCAGGTGCCGGTGCAGATCGAGCAGTGTGGAGCGTTTGCCCTGGCAGGTGTCGTGGTACTGCCATGGGATCTCCGATAGGTGCGGCGGGTCGATCCGCATCACCTCGGCGCCGAGCAGCGCAAGGGTTCTGGTCGCGACAGGTCCGGCGATCACGCGCGTGAGATCGAGTACCCGGACCCCACGCAACGGCTGCAACGGCGATGCGCCGATCGGCAGGCCGAGCTCGCCCTGGTCGATTCGGGTGTCGATCGCCACCACTGAACCCGATGCGGCGGCCTGGCCCTGCGGACTCTGCGCCCACTCCTGCTCGGAACGCACCTGGACCGCGATGGCGCCGTGCGCGGCCGCATGTTCCTCGATATCGCTGGCCCGGCTCATCGCCATCTGCGCGACCGCAAGATCGACGGGGGCGTCGTCGGGCAGGCCGAGCGAGGCGAGCAATCGCGCGCGGTGATGCGGATAGTTGACATGGGTGCGGACCCAGCCGTCGAAGGTGGGAAAGAATCCGGACAGATCCGCGAATATCTTGGCGGGCGCACCGCCGACGCGCAGCAGGCGTTCACTGGAGAAGGCGGCGGTGATCCGTACCGGGTCCAGCCGGTGCAGCACCGGATTGAGATGGTGTGCGTCGCGGATTCGGTTCGCCGCGGCCGTCACCACGGCCACCGATCCGGCGGCCAGCGCCCAAACCGGTAGCGTCGCAGCCAAACAGCTGCCCGGATCGTCGGCGGGTACGATGCCGGAGGCCGGTACACCGATTCCGGCCTCGTAGTCGCGGACCAGCTGTTCGTGCGCAATCACGAGATCGAGAGTAGTTGTTGTGCCGCAGTAGTAGGGTCGTGGCCATGACGCCGCTGCAGCGTTATATCGCCGAAGAGATAGCCACCGACCATGCCGACGGATTGATCGGTCGCCGGGAAGCACTGCGCCGACTAGGAATGCTCGGCGTCGGCGCTACCGCCGCGGTCGCATTGCTCGCCGCGTGCTCCAGCAGCGGCGACCAGGCGAATTCCGCGTCGACGGGCTCGAAACCCGGGGCGTCCTCGGCCCCACCGGGTACCAGCGGCGCGGTCCCGGCCACCTCGATCACCTTTCCCGGACCAGGCGGTCGCCAGCTACAAGCCGCATGGGCGGCCGCGCCTCAGCCGCGCGGCGGCGTGCTCGTCATCCACGAGAACAAGGGACTCACCGACCACATCCGTTCGGTGACAGCACGTTTCGCGGGAGCCGGATACTCCGCACTCGCCGTGGACCTACTGTCCGAACGCGGCGGTACCGCCGCCTTCACCGATCCGGCGGCGGCCACCGCCGAACTCGGCAAGATCGCACCGGAGCAGTTCATCGGCGATCTGCGGGCTGGAATCGCCGAGCTGGAACGGCGGGTGCCGGAGCAGAAGATCGGCGCCACCGGCTTCTGCTTCGGCGGCGGTCTGGTCTGGTTGCTGCTGGCCTCGGGTACGCCGGAACTCGCTGCGGCGACACCGTTTTACGGACCCTTCCCGGAGAACGGGGATCTGTCCGGTTCGAAGGCAGCGGTACTCGGGATCTACGCCGCCAAGGATGAGCGGGTAATCGCCTCGCGTCCAACCGCGGAGGCGGCTCTTGACCGGGCAGGTCTCGTCCACGAGATATACGTCGCACCGAATGCGGACCACGCCTTCTTCAACGACACCGGACCTCGCTACGATCCGACCGCCGCCGCTGAAGCGTGGCAGCGGGTCCTGGATTGGTACGGCACATATCTCGGGTGAAATTCCGACGGTGAAGGAGATCGACGTGGGCAAGGCCATCGCCGCCACGGACTGGCTGCGGGTGTTGCGCGCACATCCCGCGCCGAGTCGGCAACTGCTGTGTTTCCCGCCCGGTGGGGGAGCGGTCACGGCGTATCGGGCACTGGCCGAACGGTTCGACAATGGGATCGCCGTCGCGGCTGTGCAGTATCCGGGTCGGCAGGACCGGCTCGATGAGCCCACCATCGGCGATATGGACACCCTCGTCGATCGGATCGTGGAAGAGGTGCTGAATCAGGGCCCGGTGGAACAACTTTCGCTGTTCGGTCACAGCATGGGCGCGACCGTGGCCTTCGAAACCGCACGCCGCCTGGAACGCAAGGGGCAGTCGCTCATCGCGCTGTTCGTATCCGGCCGTCCGGCACCGACTTTCGTAGAGCCGGGCCGCCTGCATCTCGGCTCCGACGACGATCTGATCGGTGATCTGGAGCGCCTGGCAACCGATCCCGCGTCCGTCCAGATCCTGCGCGACGAACCGAGTCTCGCCGAACTGGTACTGCCCGCGGTGCGCAGCGACTACCAGGCCATCGAGACCTACCGCTATCGCGAGGGCGCCTCGCTGTCCTGCGCTGTGTCGGCCCTGGTCAGCACTGAAGATCCGACGATGACGCCGGAGCAGGCCGAGGAATGGCGCGAACACACCACCGGTTCCTTCGACCGCACGGTCTTCCCCGGCGGTCACTTCTACCTCGACGACAAGGTCTCCGAGGTCGCCGACCTCATCGTCCGCACCCTCCAGGCATAGCCCACCCACGACACCACCACGCACACCGCGACCAGCCCACGCACCAAACCCAGCGCACTCTGCGGGTAGATCACCCCGGTCAGATAATGGTCGATGAACCCGCTCGGCGGCAGCCCCGCCATCCCGGCCCGATGTCGCGCCCAATTCTCCAAATACGTGAGCGGACAATCGAATCCGAACAGCACCGTGCTGAATCCCCAGCCGAATGCGATCAGATGCAGCCAGATGGTGCGCGGCCACCGCCACGCCACGAACCCGCCGACCACCACGTACACCACGAATACGAAATGCACCGCGGCGGTGGCATCAGCCAGCAGCCGATACACCATATGCCCAGCGTAACCCTGGGCACTGCGTCGATTACCAGGGTGAGGGCTGGTAGTCCTTGAGGAAGCAGCCGTAGAGGTCGGTGCCGGCTTCGCCTTGGACGATGGGGTCATAGACGCGGGCGGCGCCGTCCACCAAGTCCAGGGGGGCGTGGAAGCCCTCTTCGGCGAGGCGGAGTTTGGTGTAATGCGGGCGTTCGTCGGTGATCCAGCCGGTGTCGACGGCGGTCATGAGGATGGCGTCCTGTTCGAACATTTCGCGGGCGCTGGTGCGGGTCAACATATTCAGCGCGGCCTTGGCCATATTCGTATGGGGGTGGCCGGCACCCTTGTACGCGCGGGAGAACTGGCCCTCCATGGCGGAGACGTTCACGACGTATTTGCGGCTGGCCGCGGCGGCGGCCATTGCCGGGCGCAGCCGCGAAACCAGAATGAACGGCGCCACCGAATTGCACAGCTGGACCTCGAGCAGTTCGGTCGGGTCCACCTCGGCAACGGTCTGCACCCAGCTGTTGGTGTGCGCCAGATCCGGCACCAGACCACCGGCATCGATGGCGATACCGCGCGAAATGCGTTCCGGTGTGGCCGATCCCGCGACCAAGGCCAGTTCCGCCACGTCAGCTGAGGACAGCGACGGCGTCAGTGATGCGGTGAGTGCGGTGGGGTGCGCCTGCATGGTCTTGCCGAAGGTCACCACATCCGGCAGCACACCCGCGGGCAGCGGATCGGATTCGGCCTCGACCAGCGCGCTGTACGCGCCAGGGGAGCGGCGCACGGTCTGGGCGGCATTGTTGATCAGAATATCCAGCGGCCCCTGTGCCGCGACATCATCAGCGAGCGCGACCACCTGGGCCGGATCCCGCAGATCGATACCGACGATGCGCAGCCGGTGCAGCCAGTCGGCGCTGTCGTCCATGGCGGCGAAGCGGCGGATCGCATCGTTCGGGAAGCGGGTGGTGATGGTGGTGTGCGCACCGTCGCGCAGCAGTCGCAGCGCTATATACATGCCGATCTTGGCGCGACCGCCGGTCAGCAGGGCGCGCCGTCCGGTGAGATCGGTACGGGCGTCCCGTTTCGCGTGGCTGGTGGCCGCGCAGTCCGGGCACAGCTGGTGGTAGAACGCATCGACCCGGGTATACCGCTGTTTGCAGACATAGCAGGGCCGCGGCCGGATCAGCGTGCCCGCGCTCGCGCCCGCCGCATTCGAGGTCAGCGGGATGCCGGCGGTTTCGTCATCGATGCGATTGGGTGAACCGGTCGCGGTCGCCGCGACCACCGCACGGTCCGCCTCGGCGACCGAATCCCTGGCCACGGTTCGCTTGCGCTGCTTCAATTTCTTGAACATATGGCCGACGGCGCGCTGCACCGTGACCGAAGCCGGATCGTCCTTGTCCAACTGCCCGGCCTGCTCCAGCACCCGCAGGCAGATCGCCAGCTCATCGGGGTCGATGGCGGTGCCGCTCGGCGTTGGTGCGGTAGACGTCGACGCGGTGTTCTCGACCATCGGAATGCGGGTTTATCCTTCGTGAACTGGGAGGTTGACCCAGTCATTGTCGCATTCGAATGCGGACCGGTCGGCGCGGGCGGTCCGCACCGACCGGATGCCACCTATTTGCGCAGCTTGCTCATTGTGGAGGTGGCCGTCTTCTTCAGCAGATCGGTGACCTCGGACGCGCTGAGGATCTTGCCCGGGGACTTCGACGAACTGGACGAATACTGCGACCAGCTGATGTGGTAGGTGGTCCAGCCGTCGCGCATGGCCAACGAGATATCGGCCGTCGGATCGTCGGACTTGTGCTTGCCGGTGATCACATACGCCTCGTCGCCGAGTCCGGAGATCTTGTCGACCTTCGCGTCCTTGCCGTATGCGCTCTGGGTCCAGGTCTCGTACGACGCGGTGAATTCAGGTCCCGGATTGGTCTGCTTGTGCACCTGCGCGCTGGTGTAGATGGCGGCGTAGTCGTACTTCTCAGTCGAGCCGGACGGAGTGAAGCGGACATCGCACCCCATCGAATCGACCGCGGCGTGCTTGGAGCCCTCGTGCTTCGGATAGGTATTGCCTGAGGAATCGGTCTTCGACAGCGTGAAGCCCGCGCTCGTGTAGGGCGAGGTGTCGGTGAGATCGCAGAGATTGGCGACATACTTGTAGCCGCGCAGATCGGCATCCTTGCTGATATCGGCCTTGCCCGCGTCGAACGCGCCGATCGCGAACATCGCACCCGCCCACACCGCGGAGGTGACGACGACCGCGCCGAGCGCCCAAAGCCAGCCTTTGCCGCCGGGTTTGGGCGGCTGTTGATATCCGGGTGCGGGTTGCGGGTATCCGGGCTGTTGGAAACCCGGTGCAGCCTGCGGGAATCCGGACAGGGGCTGCTCGAATCCGGGTTGTTGGAAACCGGCTTGCGGGTATCCGGGTGCGGCCTGCGGTGTTCCCGGCTGCGGATATCCGGGTGAGGACTGGTGATATGCCGGTTGCTGATATCCGGTCCCCGACTGGTGGCCGGGGGGTGTGGCTTGCGGGGCCCCACTCTGCTGGTATCCGGGTGCGGCCTGCGGTGTCCCCGGCTGCGGATATCCGGGTGAGGACTGTTGGTATCCCGGTTGCGGATATCCGGTCCCCGATCCGGCGGGCGCGGTCACCGGCTGATCGAATGGCTGCCGCACCATCGTCGGATCAGCGGGTTGCTGCTCCGCCGGGCTCTGCGGTCCGGCATCGCCTTGCGGTCCCACGACCGGAACCGCGGGCTGCGATGGCAACTGATAACCCGGCTGCCCGACCATCGTGGGATCCGATTGCGAATACTGCGGTCCCTGCTGCGGCTGTTGCTGCGCCCACCATGCGTCGTTGGGCTGATTCTGTTGTTCCCCCGGTCCGGTCATGCGCGCAAAGTACCACCCCGTCGGATTTCCCGGCCACCCACCGTTGGCGGGCATCTGCGATCACTGCGGGATGCTGGCGTTCGCGGCGTGCAGATCCTCGACGAAGTTCGCGATGGCCTCGGCGACGAGCAGCGGTTCGGTCACCGGCAACCAGTGATCGGCCGGAATCGGGCAGCGCCACAACCGATCCACCCACCGTGCGCTGCCGTAGTAGAGGAACGGCGGCACCAGCACATCGGTGGTGTCCACAACCAACTGCACCGGCACCGCGGTGCTGCGCTCACGCGGCCGCAGCAGATGATGCGGCAGATTGGCCACGGCGATCCGTGCGCCCGCGGCCAGATCCGCGCGCCAGGTCGGGGCGATCGGCGCGTACGTGCGGGCGACGCCGCCGAGCCATTCGATCAACCAGGTGCGCACCCGCGGTGGATAGGCGATCCGTCGCGCTGCGGTCTGGGCCGTTCCGACGCCGTGCCGCCAGAATTTCCGGTCGGCGATCAGCTCCAGCGCTCGGCGTGGTTGGCCTGCCAATTCGCGCAGTGTCATGCCGACGTGATCGAGATTCGGACCCGCTACGGCAGTGAACGAGGCGATCCGGGTATTGGCACGCGGGTCGCAGACCGCCTCCCAGACTTGCACCGCACCCCAGCCGTGTCCGCAGACGTGCACCGGCCGCTTCGGGCTGACCGCATCGATCAGCGCGAAGAAATCATCGGCCAGTTGATCGAGTCGGTAGTCCTGCGGCACAGCGGGTTTCGCCGATTCACCGTGTCCGCGCACGTCATAGGCGATGACTCGGAAGCCGTCGGCCAGCAGCGTCGCCACCGCGGACCAGACCAGATGGGTATCGGACAGGCCGTGCACCAAGACGAGGGGTTCCGCACTGCGCTCGCCCCATTCGAAGACGGCCAGCTCGCTATTCGCGCCGAGCACCGTGGACCGGCGGTATGGACGTTGAATGCCGGTCGGGTCGGGGGAGTCGAGCGGTTCGGTCATCTGCTTGCCTCGATCGATGCGCTGAATGCTGCGTGTGTACCGCCGGTACGTGATCCGATACTGACAGTACGCATTACCCGAATCAATGGGACGAAACCACGACGGGCTATGTGGCTGGGTGATGCGGATGCCCGCCGTCCCGACGGCACCGACGAATTCGTCGAGCAGGCAACCGAATTCGTCTGGCGGCTGATGGACGGATTCCTGCGCCGTCAGGGCATCTCGGCCGATCCGGATTTCCCGAGCTTCACCTCGCTCGCGGCCGTCAACCGAGCCCGGCGGCCGACCGGCTGAATCGCATTCCGCGCCCTCGTAAAGCCAACTCGACCTGCGGCGTATCCGCTTTGTTGACATTGTGCCAATAGTTCGCCAATCTGATGTCGAGACGCGGGTGCGACAGGCCCGCGCCCGCGGCAGGAGCGACCGGCCCGAAGGCGGTAGCTTGCGTGACCACGTAGGGCCCCGCGAGTGCCGCAAATTTGACACCGAGCAAAGGATTTCTGCGATGGCATGCGCGGCATGGAGTGACAACGAGGTCGAGGCGGTCCGGGAGCTGGCGCGAAACTTCTTCGAGAAGGAAGTCGTCCCGCACGAGGAGAAGTTCGTCGCACAGGGACATCCCGATCGCGCGCTGTACAACCGGGCCGGTGAGCTCGGCCTGCTCTGCACCGCGATCCCGACCGAATACGGCGGCGGTGGCGGCACTTTCGCGCACGAGGCCGCCATCATCGAGGAACAGGCCTTCGCGGGTGACGGCTCCATGGGCATGGCCGTGCACACCTCGATCATCGCGCCGTACATTCACCACTTCGGCACCGAAGACCTCAAGCAGCGGGTGCTGCCCAAGGCCGCGACCGGGGAGATGGTGTTGTCGATCGGCATGACCGAACCGGGCACCGGCTCGGATCTGCAGAACATCAAGACCCGCGCGGTCCGCGAGGGCGACGAGTACGTCATCACCGGCTCGAAGATCTTCATCACCAATGGCTGGCTCTGCGACGGCATTCTCATCGCCGCCAAGACCGATCCGAGCAAGGGCGCGGCGGGCGTCTCGCTGATCTTCGCCGAGGTCGGCGACGATACCCCGGGCTTCAAACGCGGCCGCATCCTGAACAAGATCGGTGGCAAGGCCCAGGACACCGCAGAGCTGTTCTTCGACGGGCTACGCGTGCCCGCGTCGAATCTGCTCGGCGAAGCCGAAGGGCAGGGTTTCTATCAGATGATGCAGATGCTGGCCCAGGAGCGACTGGTCACCGGCATCCTCGCGGTCGCCATGATGGAGCAGGCGGTTGACCTGACCGTCGAATACACCAAGGGGCGCGAGGCCTTCGGCAAGCCGTTGTTCGCTATGCAGAACACCAAATTCGAGATGGCCGAATGCGCGACCATCGCCAAGGTGAGCCGAATCTTCCTCGACGACTGCATCAGCAAACATCTGCGCGGCGAACTCGATATTCCCACCGCTGCGATGTCGAAGTACTGGCTCACCGATCAACTCGGTATTGTGGTCGATCGCTGCCTGCAACTGTTCGGCGGCTACGGCTACATGACGGAGTATCCGATTTCCCAGCTCTACACCGGTGCCCGCGTGCTGCGCATCCTCGCGGGCAGCAACGAGGTAATGAAGGATCTCATTGCCAGGTCACTCTGAGTTCACCGCTAGCGATCGCTCGCGGGTCGCTCGAAACGATGCCGCTAGCGATCATCGCTTGCGGGTCGCTCGAAACAACACCGAGGCGCAGCCACGCAGGCGCAGGCTGGAACCGGACGAGCGACGCGCACAGATCCTGGAGTGCGCGATCGACATGTTCGGCGAGCGGCCCTACGCGGCGGTCTCCACCGCGGAGCTCGCGCAGCGCGCCGGGGTCGCGCGCGGGCTGATCAACCATTACTTCGGCAATAAGCGCGACCTGTATCTCGCGGTCGTGCGCCGGATGGTCACCTTGCCGCGCCTGGACGATATGGTCGCGCCGACCGGCACCGACCGGGAACGTGTCGAGGCGAGCGTGCACTGGCTGCTGGATGTGATCTCCGAACACGGCAGCACCTGGGTCAAGGTGACCAGCCATGAGGGCGTCGGCGACGATCCGGAGGTGCAACAGATCCTGGATCAGGCCGATGACGCGGCCGCCGAGCGGATGCTGCTGATGGTCGGGCGCGCGGATTCGGCACACAGTGCGCAATTGCGTGCCATGGTCCGCGCATTCGGGGGTCTGGTGAAAGTCGCGGGCCGGGAATGGATCACCCGCGGCACCCTCACTCGCGGGCAGGTGCACGTGCTGCTGGCCGACATGCTTATGACATTGGTGACCGAAACCATGCCGAAGGTGGATCCGGGGCGCTGACGTTGCGGCGTGGGCTATTTCGGCAATTCCGAAGGGCTTTCACCGGGCGCGAGCCTGCGTTCGGTGGCGCTGTAGCGGACGGGTCGCATATGGCCAGGCGCGTGCCCGGTGCGACCGTACTTCAGCTCGATCACTTCCTCGCGGCGATGCTCGACCAGCAGTGCGCCCACTCCGGTGATCCACAGTGCGGCCGTCACTATCGCGCCGATCTGGGTCCAGCCGATGAAACCGTAGCCAGCGGCGGTGAGGGTGCACGCCATGGCGACGACGCCGAGCAAGCACAGAATGATGCCGGGAACGTTGTAGTCGTCACCGAGTAGATCGCCCGCGTGGGAATGCCAAGGGCGCGATTGTTTTCCTCTCGAACCGGAGCCACCGTGCATGGCTGCCTCCTGTGCCGAAATCGCCGCATAGATAGGTTCCGGGATCAGCATGTACCTCTCTGGCGTAGCGCGCGAGTGGTGTTTGCCGGTTTGTTACTCCACTGCTCGAACCGCACCGTACCGAAACCGTTCACCCCGCTGACGAGGACAGGTGAGTTGACATGGCGGCTTTCGCGATTACGGTTTGATGACGATCGATCGGCCGTTTCGGATGATGTTGCGGCCGTCGGCCCCTATCCTTTGTCGGTATCGGGGCGGGTCCGGGCAGTTCGAGGTTCCTGCGCGGTTTTGTGGTGTGGAAGAGGGACCTGGATGGCACGGACGGATAACCGTGAGCGCGAGCGCTGGCCGGAGGCGCAGCCGGAGGAGTACGAGGCGGAGACCGGAGCGATCGGTCGGTGGCCGGATACCGATCCGAACGACCGCTGGCCGGAGGTGGAGCCGCCGACCCGGCGGGCTCCCCGGGCCGGTCGACTACGGGTCGAGGTTCCGCCCATCGTCAACCCGTATGCGATCGTCGCCTTGGTGGCCGCGCTGCTCGGCCTCTTCCCGGTCGCGATCGTGTTCGGGTTCATCGCGTTCAGCCATCCGCGCGGTAAGACCATGGCGGTCTGCGCGCTGCTGCTCGGCGTGATCGAGGTGGTCGGTATCGCCGGATATGTCGTGCTGTCCGGCGGCAACTTCTCCGACGCGCTGTCCGGGATGAACCGGACCCCCGTCGTATCGAGTGTCGCGCTGCCCTCCACCATCTCCCAGACCGCCGTCGTGCAGCCCTCGGTCGCGCCGACCGTCATCACACCTCCGCCCACGTCGACGAGCCAGGTGACCCCGAAGAAGGGCACGGTGTGCACCGAGCCGGGTCGCATCGGTACGGGGGCTGACGGCACCACTCTGCTGTGCCTGGCCAGTGGCGGTGTCTACCAGTGGAACGGTCCGTACACCGTGGGCGGTACCGTCGCGGAGCCCGGAACCAAATGCGACGGTTCGAGCAAGAGTGCTCGCACGGCGGACGGGCGCGCGGTTACCTGTGAGAGCAAGGTGTGGGTGCTGTGGACCGAATAGCGGTCCGGGCCGCAATAGCCTTCAGGTAGCTAGCCTTCCATTTCCGGCTTCTTGGCCCGGCTCGGTTGTACCCGGGGCGGCTCGTTCGGCATCTTGGGATATTGCGGTGGCCACGGTGCGTCCATGAGTCCGGATGCCATATCGCGCTCCGACATTTTCAGCAGCGGCTCGATGGATTGGGCCGGTCGCTGCGCCCACGGGTCACCGGATTCGGCCAGCCGCGCGGGGACGGTGGCAATGGTCAATTCCTCTGGGACCACGGTCTCCAGATCGGACCAGGCGATCGGCGTGGAGACCTGCGCGCCGACCTTCGGGCGCGCGCACCACGCGCCGAAAACCGTTTTGTGCGGGGCATTCTGGTTGAAGTCGACGAAGACGCGGTTGCCGCGCTCCTCTTTCCACCACTGTGCGGTGATCTCATCCGGATGCCGTCGCTGCAGCTCCCGAGCCAGCGCGACGGCGGCTGCGCGCACCTGGTAGCCGTCCCATTTCGGTTCCAGCGCAACGTAAATGTGCAATCCGCGCGAGCCCGAGGTCTTGATGCGGGAGTCGATGCCGAGTTCGGTGAACAGCTCGCGGGTGAGTACCGCGGCGTGTTTGAGATCGTCGAAGGTGATGCCGGGGGAAGGATCCAGGTCGATGCGCAGCTCATCGGCGATATTCAGATCGTCGACGTGATTGGGCCAGACGTGGAAGCCGATGCAGCCCTGGTTCACCGCCCACAGAATGTGCGCGAGATCATGGGCGACAAGGGCATCGCTGGTGGTGCCATTGGGTGTGGCGACCTCGACGGTGTGCAGCCAGTCCGGCGCGGATTTCGGCACCCGCTTCTGGAACCACGACTTACCGGAGGCCCCATCGGGATACCGCTCCAGCAGCAGCGGCCGATCGCGCACCACTTGTAGGAACGGCTCGGCCACGGCCTGGTAGTAGCGCACCAGATCGAGTTTCGTCTCACCGCGTTTGGTGAAATAGACCTTGTTCGGATTGCTGATGGTGACGGTTCTGCCGTCGACCTCGATATCGACCGACTCGCTCATCATTTCCCCCGGGCTTCGGTGAAGATGGCGCTCAATTCGGCCGGCGCGACCTCGTCGAGCTGGGCATAGGTACACGATTCGGGTGTGCGATCGGACCGGAAGCGAACCAGCCTGCCGCCGTGCCGCAAGCGGCCCGACTGCACATGTTCGTAGCGGACCTCGGCGACCAACTCCGGACGCAGCGCCTCCCAGGACAGATCCTTACCGCCGGTCCACCGGCTCACCCCGCCCGGCATCTTGCCATCGGCCTTCGCCTGCGCCGCCGCATCGGCCCATTCCCGCCACGGATGATTCGCCAATGCGTTCTCCCGCAACGGTTTCAGCTCATCCACCAGCGACTTGCGTTTGGCTGCGGTGAAACTGCTCGCCACCCCGACATGATGCATATTGCCCGCGTCGTCGAAGAGTCCGAGCAGCAGGGATCCGACGCCTTCGCCGTCCTTGTGCCAGCGGAAACCGGCCACCACGCAGTCGGCGGTGCGCTCGTGTTTGACCTTGAGCATCACCCGCTTGTCCTGCAGATACGCCAGCTCGTTCGACTTGACCATCACGCCGTCGAAACCCGCACCCTCGAAGCGGGTGAACCAGTCCTCGGCGACGGCGGGATCCTGGGTGATCGGGGTCAGATGCACCCTGGCGAGTTCGGTATCGAGAATGGTCTCCAGCAGCCGTCGGCGTTCGGCGAACGGTTCACCGGTCAGATCCTTATCGCCGAGGGCGAGCAGATCGAAGGCGACGAAACTGGCAGGTGTTTCCTTGGCCAACTTGTTGACCCGGGAGGCCGCCGGATGCAACCGGTTCTGCAGGGTGTCGAAATCGAGTCCCTGATCGGTGACCACCACGATTTCACCGTCCACCACGCATTTATCCGGCAGCGCCGCCTTCAGCAGTTCGGCGACCTCCGGAAAATAGCGGGTGAGGGGGCGGTCGTTGCGGGAACCGAGTTCTACTTCGTCGCCGTCGCGGAACACCACACAGCGAAAGCCGTCCCATTTCGGTTCGTAACTCAGGCCCGGCTCGTGCGGCACCGAGGGCGCCGTTTTCGCCAGCATCGGCCTGACGGGCGGCATCACGGGTAAGTCCACAGCATCCTCCTCGGGGTCCGTGCTCTCACCCTTATCGACGTCGCAGTCGACGCAGATTCATCGGTGCGGCCGGGGTTGTGGCTTGATCGTAGAACCCCGGTCCGACAAGGTCGTGAACCTCGCCTGGATCGCCCGAAGTGCCGAGAAGATGGGGAGCTTGCGCGCTATTCCAGCCAGCCGTGCTGATCGGCGAAGGCGGTAAGTCGGTCGCGGATGGTGAGGATCTCACCGGCGGTGAGGGCGGGGCTGGCGTCCAATAGCAGCTCGGTGATCAGGCGTTTGTGTTCGGTGGCGGTCAGCTGGCCGGAGCCGGACTTGTCTTTCTTGTGCCGAGGAGCGGGTGGTAGCGGTTGACCGCCGACCACGGCGAGGTTGACGGCCTTCGGACCACGATCACCCTCGGTCACATCGAATTCGAACACCCGCCCCTGGCGCAGTTCGTCCTCGTCCAGTCCGATGTCGTTCACATGAACGAACACATCCGGGCCACCATCGTCGGGCCGAATGAACCCGAATCCCCGCGAACTGTCGAACGACACCAATTTCCCGATGGACACCAACACCCGCTCCTCGCGCCGTCGCTACTCGGCCACTTTAGCCCGCATTTTCTCCGTCGTTGGATGAAAGCGCCTTTTGTAACGAGTTGAATACAGTCAGGCCCTGACCGACCATTCCGTTGACCAATTCGCCGACACCGTCGGGTCCGTTGAGCACCGTCAGGTTGGCGTTCGCCAGGCCGTTGGAGGCCTGCTTGACGATTTCCGGCAGCTGCTCGATCAGCAACTGGTCCAAGGCGATCCGGTTGTTCGAGGCCGCCGCCTCGGCCTGGATCCGGGTCCGATCGGCCTCGGCCACGGCGAGGATGCGCACCCGTTCCGCTTCGGCCTGAGCGGGTTTCACGACTTCGGCCTGCAACTGCTGCTCGCGCAACTCGGCCTCTTTGCGCGCCTGTTCGGCCTGTGCGGTGAGCACCTCCTGCATCGCCTTGGCCTCGGCCAGCGGGCCGGCCTGTGCCGCCTCGGCATTGGCCTTATCGATATCCTGCTGATACTGCGCCTGGAGAATGGCGGTCTCGCGCTGATATTCGGCTCGGCGGCGCAGCGATTCCTGTTCGGCCTCGGCGGCATGCTGGGCTGCCTGTGATTGGGCGATCTGCGCATCGCGCTGTACCGCCGCGTTGTGCGGTGCGGCCAGTGCGGTGATGTATCCCAGATTGCCGTCATCGATGGATTGGATTTGGAACGAATCCACCCACAGCCCGATGTTGCTCATCTCCACCTTGGAGGCCACCAGCACCTCGTCGGCCAGCCGCTGGCGTTCGCGGATGATCTCCTCGACCGTCATCGAGCCGACGATCGAGCGCAGGTGTCCGGAGAAGATGCGCCCGGTCAGCACCGACATCTCCCGCTCCTGTTCGGACAGAAAGCGTTGGGCCGCATTGACGATCGACTGGGTGTCGTTGGCGACCTTGAACGCGATCACCGCGCGCACCTCGAGCTGGATGGCCTGCTTGGTGACGCAGCGCTCCTTGATCTCGGCCTCGAACATGGCCAGCGACAGATAGCTCACTTTGCGGAAGAACGGCATCACCCATTTGCCGCGTCCGATGACGACGCCGAAGGGCGCGTTGTCCTTGCTCTTACCGCCGCTGACCAGCATTGCTTCGTCAGGATCCGGAACGTGATAACCCAGCACTGTGCCTCCCTAGCAGTTCATTACTTCGGTCGCGGTGTCAGATGTCGTCGACCGGGACCGGTTCCAGCGGAATCCACGGCACCACATCGACGATGCGGCCCGGCTGTACCGCGATGATCAAGACGGTTTCTCCGGCCGAGATCGACTCGGCCGCCCGCGCGATATATATCTCCGTGCCCCCGCGAATCGCAACCAATACTTCGCCGAGCATTCCGGGACCCCGGATCGGCGAGGTGAGCGTACCCGTCAAACCTTGCACGGGGTCGGTCATCGCGATGAACTCCTCGCACTCGGTGCCAGAGTTGTCAGCGTACGCGCGATTCGCCAATGGCTCCGGTTACGAGAGGGACTCGGCGATGATGCGCCCGACCGATTTCTTGGTGAGATAGTGCGCGGCATCGTGCGGACTGGAACCATTGTCGAGTTCGGGGTGGGTCGTCGGCACCACATCGCGTCCGGGCGCGGACGGGAAATACGGTGCCAGATCCAGATGCGCCGCGACGATATCGTCGCGATCGGCCAAATTCTCCCAACGTGTGAGCGCGGCGGGCACCGTGGGCGGTTGCGGGCGTAGCAGCGGATAGATGATGGACTGCAGCGCCAACGGCGAACCCAGCGT
Organism: Nocardia sp. NPDC049737; assembly: GCF_040674755.1. NCBI lineage: Bacteria > Bacillati > Actinomycetota > Actinomycetes > Mycobacteriales > Nocardiaceae > Nocardia > Nocardia sp. NPDC049737. The sequence continues at coordinate 396,275 of NZ_JBFANH010000002.1, forward strand.
AACCAGCGTCGCGGGCTGCTGGGTCCGGTGTAGCGCCTCGTAGGCGACCACCGAGCCGAGCGAATGTCCGATGACCAGCCGGGTCTGCGGACCGATCAGGTCGAGCACCTGTTGCTGCGCAAAAGTACGCACTTGCTCGTCGGACAGATATCTGCTGACCTGGGCCAGCGACCGGTTGACGAATTTGCCGGCCATCCCGAAACCGAAGGGCGCGAACCATTTCAGCTTGGTCAGCGCATTCGCCGCCGGTCTGGCCTTGCGGCCGAAGCCCTGTGCGCCCTCGGTGCCGAGTGCGGAATTGTCCAGATAGCGTTGCGCTTCCTGTCGATCGCGCCGCTCGGCCGCCTGCTCGGCTGCCGTGGCCAACCACGCCTCGGCGATCCGCTCGGTGAGTTCGTCGTCTTCCGTACCGACCGGTCCGCCGCCGCCTTGGGCGCCGGGATCGAGAAAGGCATTGCCGTAGAACGCCATCCGCACCTCGAGCACACCCGGGCGCTGGCCGCGCCACAGTTGATCCGCGAGTTCGCCGAATCCGGCCGTGCGAACTCCGGCTGCCAGCGCCGGAAGCCATTGCGCTTCCAACAGATCCGCGCCGTACTGCTCCTGCGCGATCCCGTGCACCAAGATGATCGCCGCCATCAGCCGCCCCCGTTGTCACTTGCCCCGATGTGTGTTCGGGTACCTTCCTACCACGCAGGGCTGATCCTTTCGAGGGACCTGCAAACAGTCGCTGCGGCCCGTTGTCGGGGTGTCGAGGTCGTAGGGGAGTCGACGGCGGGAAATGGTGGTGCTGATATGGGAGGAAGGCTCGCCCTGGTGGTCGGGTCCGAGTGTGCGGCACTGGGGGAACTGGGGTTCACCGGTGAATTGGCTACCGGTCTGTATGGAACCTTGACCGAATTCGGCGGCTGGCGGGCGGCGACGGAGGTGCCGGGTCCGGTGCTGAATCCGACGGTGGCACAGCTGGTTACGGCGGTCGACGTGGCATTCGACGCGGCGGCACGGGAGCAGGCGACGCTGCTGATCGGATTCGTCGGGCACGGCACCGCGACCAGCGCGGAGGATTTCTTTCTGCTCGGTCAAGATTCGCCCGCGGTGCCGAACTCGCATACCGCCTTCCATCTGACACAGGAGATTCGCGAGCGTTTGAACCGATCGGCGCTGGACGGGCTGGTGGTTCTCGTCGACGCATGTGAGACCGAACAGGGCGTTCTCGGCGCGGCCCGCCGCTGGACCGACCTGCTGTCGCGGGCGGCGGGTCGGATGGAGTTGCTGGTCGCCGCCGGTGACGGGCCCGCGTATGCCGGCTGCTTCACCCGAACGCTGCTGTCCACCTTCGCGGCCGGACTGCCCTCGCGCGGGGAGAATCTGCTGCCGTCGGATCTGGTCGATCCGATCGCCGTGGCGTGCACCCGGCAGCAGCCGGAGCATCTGTCGTTCACCTCGGGCACGGTATCCGCGGCCGAGAGCGGTGACCCAGGCCTGTGGCTGGTGCCGAATATCGCTCGCCGCCGCGATGCCGTAACCGGTCGTCCGGCAGCGGGTTTCGTCGATCAACTCACCCGCAGGCTGCTGCTGACACCGGCTGTGCGCGAGACCCTCGACGACATCGTCGGATCCGGCAGCTACCGGTTGCGCGGGGTGATCGGACCTCCCGGCGTCGGAAAATCGACACTGCTGGCAATGCTCATCCGGCCGAGCCTCGTCGATACCCTGCCTGTCGCACCCGAATACATCACGGCCGCAGTATTTTTGACGGTCAGAAGTTCGGTCGAGGCGGTCGCCGCGGAACTGTCCGCACAATTGAGCACCCGACTGCCTGGCTTCCGTGCTGCGGTCCGGGCGGCGCGGAGCCTGGCTCGACACAGTGTCACGCCACCCGATGTCTTCGACGTCGAGGTGCGCCAACCGCTCGCGGACTTGGGCGGATGGGGGCGCCGGGTCACCATCGTCGTGGACGGGCTGAACGAACCGGAGCAGGGCACCCAGCGACTGCTGGTGGCCGCGGTCGCGGAGTTGACCCGCAGACCTGAGCTCGCGCACGTCCGGGTGATCGTGGGAATACGAGAGGGGCTCGGCTTCGAGAACGACCCGGAGCTGCGGCATATGCATCGGATCGTGGTCGCCGAGCCGGTGGCCGAGGATATCGCCGCGATTGTGGAATCGGCCGGATATGAACGCGCCGCCGTCGACGAGCAGGAATGGGTCGGCTGGATCGATGCCCGGTTGGCCGAAACACCAACAGCGCGTGCCGATTACCCCGCAGCCGCAGCAGGTTGGTTGCTGGCCGGATTACTGGCCGAGATCGCCACCGAGGTCACCGATCGGGTGGTTGCCGAGGACATCGGGGTCGATGGTCTGGTAGCGCTGCGGGTGGGCGCGGCCATTCGGGCCGCGGCCGACGATGGACCGGATATCGCACCGAATATCGCCGATGCCTGGGGGATCGGCGCGGTGCTCGGTGTGCTCGTCGCGGCTGGTGTCGGTCCGGTGCTGCCGCTGGAGCTGCTTGACGCGGCGATGCGTGAACTCGGGGCCGAAGTGAGCATTGCCGGAATCCGCGATCTCACAGTGGGTTTGGGTGTACTGGTTTCGCGCAGCCGTCCCGGGACGGCCGATGAATCGCTCGGTATCGCCCACGCCGCCCTGCTCCCCGGACTGACCGATGAATGCGATCGGCTCGGCGTGCACAGCGAGGATGCGCACCGCGCGGTGATCGCGGCCATCGAGGCGGGCACGACCGAGCGCGTGGCCGACTATGCCCGTGGCGCGGCGGTGCGCCACTACCTGGCCTATGGCGCCGCGGCTGCGGCCTTCGGCTATCTCGAATCGCTGGAAACCACACGCGTGGTGGACAATCGAGATCTGTGGGCCGCCTGGCTACCGAGTTTCACCGCCGCCATGGGGCCGGATCATCGCGTCACGCTGTTGGTTCGCAATCATCTCGCGAACTGCCGTGGCCGCAGCGGCGAATTCGCCACCGCCGTCACCGAATTGGAAGAGTTGGCTCGCGATCAGACCCGGGTACTCGGCGCGGATGATCTCGACACCGTCACCACTCGCTACGACATCGCGGATTGGCGCGGCCATATGGGCCAGCTCGAGCGGACAGTCGCGGATTTCGAACGACTCGTCATCGACCACGCTCGCGTCCTCGGCACCGATCACCCGTGGACACTGCGCGCGCGAAACAGCTTGGCCTATTGGCGCAGTGAACGCGGCAGCCTGCGCCGCGCGGTCATCGAATTCGAACAGCTGATCGCCGATCAGGAGCGCATACTCGGGCCGGTAGACCCGCAAACCCTGCGCACCCGACTGCATCTCGCGCGTTCCCGCGCCATGGCGGGCGAGCTGGCCCGCGCCTTCACCGAATTCGAACTGCTGCTCGTCGACCAGGTCCGTATCCTCGGGCCGGATGATGCCCAGACTCTGCGCACCCGCATCAGCGTCGCGCGCTGGCGCCGGGAGAGCGGCGAAACCGCGAGGGCCATTACCGAATACGCCGCCCTCTTGACGGATCAGTTGCGCATCCTCGGGCCGGATCATCCGGATACGCTGCACACCCGCAATTGCCTGGCTGGGTGCCACGGCGAGGCTGGTGACGTCGGCGTCGCCATTGCCGAATTCGAGCCGCTGCTCGCCGATCAGATCCGCGTCCTCGGGCCCGACCATCCGCACACCCTGCTCACCCACAGCAACCTGGAATACTGGCGTGCCCGGTCCGGCGGGTAGCCGAGGCAGGCAGGGGCTGATGTTCTCGCGGGCCAGCGGCTGGCCCAGCGCAACGTTCAATCCCGCGGCGCGCGAGTCGAATGCGAATCGAATCAGGACTGGTACAGCGAGCGATAGGCGGCCAGCGTCGCGACACAGTGGTCGATCACCTGCTCGCGGGTGGCGCGCAGCGATCCGTTCAACCAGGCGGAGAACATGCCCGCATTACCGCTGGCCATGGTGAGCGCGGCCAATCTGCGGCGCACCGGATCATCGATATGGGCGAACAGGTGGTCCTGCAGAACCTTGGTGAAGACCGGCATGACCGCGATGGTGGTCTGGCCGAGGCCGGTACTCGAATACGGTTCGACCAGGAACAGTCGGGACTTGCGCGGATCGGCGAGCACCTTGTCGACCAGGATCTCCGATAGCACGCGGTCGCGGGAGGGATCGGCGGCAGCGAAGGCCGTCATCGGTTCCAGGAATTCTTCGGCGATCTGCCGGTAGAGCACATCCAGCAGTTCGTCTCGGCTTGCGAAGCTCTCATAGAAGTACCGGTCGGTGAGATTGGCGCGCCGACATACCGCGCGCATGGTCACACCGCCCGCACCCGATTCCCCGATCAGGTCGAGCGCGGCCTCGAGTAGCGCGGCGCGGCGCGCCTCCCGACGTTCGGTGAGCGTTGTACCGCCCCAGATCCGCGGACCGGCATCGTCAGCTGATTCCTGGCCTTTCTGCACCCGCCCACACTAATGCCTGCCGGTCGGGACGAGATCAGGGCTGTACGCACCGCATCTGGGCACCCCGCATCTGGGCACACCGCATCGGGTCTTCGCGCGCGGGCCGTGGGACGGTTCAGCCGCCGCGTTCGAGTGCGAATCCGGAATCGCGCCAGGCGACGATTCCGCCGCCGAGGCTGCTGGCATCGAAACCGTCCTGGCGGGCGATCGCGGCGAAACGCAGGGATAGTTCCCCGACCGGACAGACGAAGACCAAGGGGCGTGATCGGGAGAAGGGGATGCCTTGGGTGAACATATCGTCGAGTTGGTCGTCGCGGATATTGATCGAGCCCGGCACATGGCCGATGCGGTAGGCCATCGCACCGCGGGTGTCCACGATGGTCGGGCGGGCGGTGCGGTCCAGTTCGGCCAGTTCATCCGGCGACACGGACGCTGTCGCGGCGAGTTGGGCCGCGGTGGGTGTGCGGCGGCGATCGGCGCGGTCGAAGAGTTCCGGTCTGCGCTTCTTGATATAGGACAGGTACGGCTCGAGTCGATCACAGACGATGACGACCGCGACCACCGGTTCGTTCGACGAAACCGCCTGCTCGCGAAGGGTTTCCAGCGCCGCGGCATAGCTCGCGCCGCTGGTCGGTCCGGCCAGGATGCCGTACCCGGTGGCCAGTTCGAGGGTGGCGTCCACCGCGCGCGTGGAATCGATGGTCACGATGCGGTCGTAGAAATCGGGTTGGAACAGCCCCACATCCCACATCTCGCTCTCGGAGCGGATCCCCGGTATGAAATCCGAACGATCGGAAACCACAGCGATGCAGCGCAATTCGGGATTGTGCTTGCGCAGATAGGTGGCGGTGCCGCGAGTGGAGCCGGTGGTGCCGAGTCCACCGATCAGATAGTCGATGCGGGTGATGCCGTCGGCGGCCAGATCCTCATGGATCTCACGGCCGGTGCCATGGTGATGTGCTTCGATATTTTTCTCATTGGTGTACTGCGAGGCGTGATAGTAGGCGCCCGGATCCTTGCTCATGGTCGCCTCGATCACCGAATACACATCGTTCGGAGTGGTCGGATCCGGACATTCGGACAGCCCGGGCAACTCGACGATCTCGGTGCCGAAAAGCTGCAACAGTTCCCGCACCTCGGCAACCTTGATCCGATTGGTCACCGCTCGCAGGCCGATGCCGTGTATCGCGCCGAGAATACGCAGCGCCTTGGCGGTATTGCCGCTGGAAGCCTCGATGAGCGTCTGCCCGCTCGCACGGATCTCGTCCAGATCGTCGCGGATCATGCCCCAGGCCACCCGGTCCTTGACCGAGCCGAAGGGATTGTGCGACTCCAGTTTCGCGTACAGCTCGACATTGGTCAGGCCGTGCACCGCCGGATCCAACCGCAGCAGCGGCGTGTTGCCGATCAGCTCGGTGATGTGGTCGTAGCGCATTACGGCGCTCCGGAGGGTCGGCGCGGCAGTGGCGATCGGCGCGGTCCGCGCGGGGGAGTGCGGGGCGGTGGCGGCAGACCGACGGGTATGAGCGGTTCGTAATCGGTATCGCGATAGACCTGGAAACTGTCCCCGCGATGCACGACAGCGAGTTTCGCGGGCAATGCGTGCATCGATGCCGAGGCCGCGGACAGATCCATGTGATAGGCGCCGGTATTCGGGAAAATCACCAGATCACCTTGGCGCGGGCACTCGGGCAGCCACACCTTGTGATTGGTGATCAGATCGCGCTCCAAGCACAGGCGTCCGGCGAAATACACACCGACCGCCCCGGATTCGACCGCCGGACGCGATGTCGGCATGGTGTCGGCGGCGCTGCGCAGCGGGGTCACACCATCGCCCCGAACGGGTGCGGTGCTCGGCATCTGCGCGACACCGGGCAGGACCACCGGATCGACCATGACCTCCTGATCCGCTGGAGTCACCTGATCCCGGCTCAGATCCAGATTCACCAGCACCGTGCCATCGGCGAGTTCCTTGACGAACTCCACCCGCGACACCGTCACCCCCGCATGATCGACCAGCGCCTTACCGGGCTCCAACCAGATATCGAGCATATTGTCCCCGGCCACCTGGGCCACGCTGCGGCCACCGTGCCGCTCCAGCGACGCGCCGAGCAGATCGTCCAACATCCGTGTGGCCGGCACGGTGTTCGCGTACTTGTGGAAGACCGGAATGCCATGCACCGCACCGTCATCAACGTGATAGCCGAAGGTATTGTTCGACCAGCTCATCAATTCGCCACGGCCGAGCAGTGATTCGCGCAGTGCACGCACATACCCGTCGAAGCGGTCCGCGTCGTCGGTGAACACCTGCCGGAAGCCGCCGCCGATATTCAGCACCGAAGGGTCGAGTCCATAGGCGTAGGCGCGCTCGACCAGCTCGAGGCAGGCGTCGATGGCCCGGATGCGTTCGGCAGCATCACCGGAGTCGATATGAAAGGCGAAGCCGAGGAACGCGATTCGCTGACGGTTGGCCGACAGCAGATCCAAGGCCTCGTCCACATGGGCCAGCGGCACACCGAACCGGCTCACCGCCGCCTCGTCGAAACCGGAAACCCGCAGCAGCACCGGAACTCTCGCGCCGTCCCCGGCCAATTCGGTGATCCGCCGCAGCTCCCACAGATTGTCGACATTGATGGTGACGCCACAATCGATCAGGTCACGCAGAAACGCTTCACCTTTCGGCCCGGTAACCTCGATCCGAGCCGGGCCGAATCCGGCTCCGATGGCACTGGCCAACTCCTGCGGGGATGCCACATCGATGGCGATGCCGGCTTGTTCGGCGGTGCGCACCAGGGCGCGCGACTGATTCACCTTGTGCGCGTAGCAGATTCGGTAGCGCGCGCCCTTGCCGTCGAGTACGGCGCGCAACCGTTTCAGGTTCTCGGCGTAGACCTGCGGAAACACCAGGTGGATCGGGGATCCGAAGCGAATCAGCGTCTCTTCGACTCCGTCGCGGGTATCGAGAAAGGCGCGCACCAGCGGATGGATCTTCGCGGGTAGCGCCGGGAGCGGTGCCGTCATACGGCGGATTCCGTCGGCTGGGACTGCGTGGGCGCCAATGCTGTTCGCGCCGGCTTCTCGGTCACCGGGTTGTAGCCGCCGTCGCGGATCGACTCGAAGGCGCGGGCCCGATTGCGCGGACTGCGGAATTCGGCGACTACACGTTTACTGGGCAGATCGATCTCGATCACCTTGATGCCCATCGTTTCCAGTACCCCGGTGATCGTCCGGACACAGTGCTGACAGCTCATATCCGGCACGTAGAAGATCCGATCCTCGGCGCTGGCGGGCGCGTCGGCGGTGAGTTCGTCGAGCTCGGCACTCACCTCGGTGATCCGGATCCGCCCGGCGAGCTGTTCGAAGATCTCGACGAACTTGTCCACCACCAGGGGCAACAGTGTGTAGTGCCCGCCGCCGAGATGATGTGGCATGGCGGCCAGGCATGCGGGTCGAGTATTGGCGGGCAGCAGCGCGTATTGGCGGGAGATGAGATCGAGGTCGTCGTGATATTTGGCGATGGCCGCGTCGATACTCAGTCCCTCGACGCGGGTCGCGCGCCGCATCACCGTGTGCGCGTCCTCGATCGTCGCGTCCTTCATCGCGCGCAGTGTCGCCACCGTATCGGCGGTGTAGCGTACCGTGCCGTCGGGTTGGGCGGCCAGCGTCACCGGGATCATGCCGCGCCGGTAGGTGGATGCCTGCAGTTCCCAGAACCAGCGGGTGGCGACCGCTGAGAAGATCCCGGAATCGTGGATGCCCCTGGCGAATTCGGCCGCACTGCGATACGGCGTCTGCCGCGCGAGCAGTGCGTGCTGGGCCAGTGCCCGCCCGGTGGCCTCGATACCGACGCGGAAGATTTCGAACGGATCGTGATCGGTGGTGGTGCCGTCGAGAACCGCGTGTTCGCGTGGGCCGAGGCTGTCGACCCGTTGAGTCAGTGCGGAATGCGCGGCAAGCGCATGCCACAGCACCAACACGGTTTCGCGCATGGCGATGGGCACCAGCGGGCCGAGGCCGTCGGCGCGGAAGTGGCCGGTATTGGGGACACCGTCGCTATCGGTCCAGGCGATGCGGTGCGTCGCGCTGGTGACCTGCGCGGGCTGGCAGGGCCGCATGAACTGCTGCAGGTACAGCCGCTGTGAATACGTGAGGTGACTGCCGGGCTCGGGACGCAGTGCGGCACAGGTGTATTCGATATCTCGATTCGACGGGACCGCGATGGGAGTGGCGAACAATCCGGGTTGGGCCAGGCCGGCCAATACCCGGGACGCCGCCCGCCGGTCATAGCGCGGGGTGTCGTCCATTCTCATGTGACCTCCTCGGCAATCGTCTTGACGCAGGTCGCGAACCGGTCGATCTCCTCGACGGTGTTGTAGATGTGCGTGCTGACCCGTACCGAGTCCGTGGCGTCCTCGCCAGCCCGGGGTGAGCAGTGTAAGCCGGTGCGGACCAGAAAACCCAACTCGCTCAACACGAATCCGAGGTCGGTCGCGGAAATGCCTGCGAGGGTGAAGGACGCGATGCCGTAGCCGATTGCGCACGGTGCATGTGCCGGACCGGGTAGGAATTCCAGCCCGGGTATCGGACGCAGATTGTCGATGAGCCGCAGCGTCAGTGCGCGATTGTGCGCGGCGATCGCCCCGATATCCAGCGATTCCAGTACCTCCAGCGCGCTGCCGAGGGCCAGGATGCCCGGAATGTTCTGGGTGCCGCCCTCGAGCAGTGCCGGCATGCCGGTCGAGGTCAATCCTGTATCGGTGAGCTCGACCCCGGTATTCCCGCCGGGCAGGAACGGCAGTAGCCGATCGTGAACTCTACGGTGGCAGTAGAGGATTCCGGTACCGGGCGCTCCGAACATCTTGTGCGCGGCGAAGCTCGCGAAGTCCGCGCCGAGTTCGGTCACGTCCAGCGGCATATGCCCTCCGCTCTGACTGCAGTCGAAGCACAGCAGAATCCGGGGATCGAGTTTGCCGCGCAACTCCTCCAGCGTGGTGAGTCCGCCGAAGACATGGTGCAGATGGCTGGTGGTGATCAGCCGGGTCCGCGGGCCGACCTTGGCCAGGATGTCGTCGGTATCGGCTTCGCCGAGTTCGGTCATCCGGTAGGGGACCAGTTCGATGCGCCGGCCGAAGCGGGCGAGCACCTGGCGCAGATGGTGCCACGGGTGCACATTCGAGGCGTGATCGCGTGGGTTGTAAAGGATTTCGTCGCCGTCATCGAGTTCGGCCAGACCCCAGGACAGTGCGACGGCATTGAGTGCCGCGGTCGCACCGCCGGTGAACACCACCTCCGCGGACGATTCGGCGCCGATGAAGGTCGCCATGCGATCGCGGACGCGGGCCAGACGCGTGGTCAGCTCGGTGGCCCACGGATAGGTGCCGCGACCGGCGTTGGCGGTGCGCGAGGTGTGATAGTGGTGGATGGTCTCGATGACCGGCAGTGGCTTCTGCGTGGTGGCCGCACTGTCCAGATAGGTCTCCGTGGATTCTGCCAGCGCCGGAAAAAGTTCACGCACGGTGGCGAGGGGCGATGGTGCCGGTATCCGTGTGGTGATCGATCGGGCTAGGTGTGTCCCGGACGCAGGTGACCGCAAGGTGTCGCTCCCTCCGAGAACCGCGCTGGACGTCACCAACGATACGCACTTTCCCGGGCGACTTCGAAGTTTTCTCGTAGCCAACGGCTTTCGACAAGCGCAACTAGCAAGGGCCCTGTCGCGGATATCCACGACGGGTCAGTACTGCCCCTGTACATACTCGACCAGATGCTGGCGTTCGGTCGCCAGTTCGGAGATCGCGCTCTTGACCACATCGCCGATGCTGACGATGCCGATCAGCCGGCCGTCGCGGACCACGGGCAGGTGTCGGATGCGGTGCTCGGTCATGGTGCCGCGCAGTCCGTCGACCCGGTCGTCGGGCGCGCAGGTGCGCACATCGACGGTCATGATCTCCGAGACGGGCGTATCGAGCAGCGCGGCGCCGCGCGTGTGCAGGTTGCGCACCACATCGCGCTCGGAGACAATGCCGGCGATCCGGTTGCCGTCCGGCGATACCACCACCGCCCCGATATTGCGCTCGGCGAGCGTGCCGAGCAGGTTCCGTACCGTGGTCTCGGGCGCGACGGTCGCCACGTCGCTGCCCTTGCTGTGCAAGATTTCCGCTATTCGCATAATCCACCATCCAGAGGTCGCGGCACTACCAGGATGACGCCTTTGTGATCTCGTGACCAGCACAAATCCGCATCAGGCTGCAATTTACAGCCGTCGGGCCACGCTGCGGTCCAAATCGCGCGCCAGCAATGCGATAGCGGCCTGTGAGATGCCGGCCGAGGTGGCCAGATCGATCGAGGTCAGCTGAGCGATGCGGCGCAGTCGGTAATCGACGGTATTCGGGTGGACATAGAGCTGGCGCGCGGTGAGCTGGCGGTTCATATCGTTGCCCAGGTAGGCGCGCATGGTGTCGAACAGTTCGGGGTGGGCGTCGAGCGGATCGAGAATGGTCGCGATGCGTCGGGTGGCGGGACCGCCGCGGGTGAGCTGGTACTCCACGGCTAGGTCGGCCATCTGATACAGGCCCGGATTGCGTCCGCCGACCCGCACCAGATTGAGTAGTTCGTGGGCCTGTTCGGCTGCATCGGGTATCTGATCGGTCTCGCTGGTGACCAGCGTGGCGGTCAGCGCGACCTCGGCGGATTCGGCGAGCAGTCGCAGCGTTTCGGCGGTCAGGACCGGTGCGTCGTCCTCGATCGGGACCAGTAGCGTGCCGCCCTTGGTGCTCAGCAAGGCGAGCACCCGGGATTCGAAGGCGGTGGCCAGTTCCGATTGCAGTCGGCGCAGCTTCCTGCGGGCGGCCACATGGCTGTCGACCCGCGGATCACGCTCGTCCGGATGCTCAGGAATCGATAGCGCGACCACCTGATACGAGTCGGCGATGGGGATGCCGGCCTGGCGGGCGAGTGCGGAGCTGCCCCGACCGCTCAGCAGCGCCGACGCCAGTGTCTGCGTCGCGGTCTGGTGTTCGCGCGCGACGAGATGCTGTTCTTCGACGTAGGCATCCGAAACCGCCGCGGTGATCGCTTCCAGCAATTCGAGCATGAGGTCGGTGGCGACCAGCAGTTCATCGATATCGTCGGCCTTCGCGCGCGCGGTCACCAGTCCGAACGCGATGCGCAGGCCCTCGTGGTAGGCGCGCAGGATGGTGCCCAGCGGCACCGCCTCACGGGCCCATTGCGCTGCTGCCTCCCTGACCTCGCCCAACTGTTCCTCGCCCGGAACCGTGCGCTTGTCGAACATTTCGGCGGCCAGTGCCAGGCAGCTGCGGGTCAGCTTGGTGACATCGCCGCGCAACTGCTCCCCGGGCAGTGTGCGACAAGGCGCCATACACGTCGCGAAGTAGCCGACCATGCGCGAGGCGACGCGGTCGGTATTGAGTAGGGGAATCGACGCGGGCTGGCCGCCGATCTCGAGGACAGGTTCCGTCGGCTCGACGGACAGATCCAGCGCGGAGAAGGTCATACGCGTCGCTTCCAGTGCCACATCGGACGTGATAGATCTGCGCCCGAATCGTTACATCACTATACGAAATGGTTATGAACCAGGGAAGGCTACGCGAAATCTATTGCGGCGCGGCAACGTTGTGGATTGCCCACATGCGTGCCATGTGCGGTGGTGGGACGCTCCAGCGCTCCGGCGCGGATTGTCGAAAATTCATGACCAGCCGTCTTGACGTCAGCCTCGGGGTCGGCGTTTGCGCGCGGTTCGCCCGCGTCGTCGTTCCCGTACATCCGAATTCGGTGTGCACCTTCACCCCTGGCTCATCGGCGGGCAGCGGGATCTAAGCTGCGCCTTGCCGATTCCGCAGCTCTGAATCAGCTACCGCTGCGCCGCTACGGATTTCGCGTTCTATTGCGATGGCGGCGTAGTGCTGGCCGCTGGCGTGTAGTTCGGCGATGCGCCGCTGCAATGCCTCGGTGCCATAGGCCGCGGCGATATCGGCGATCCCGAGTCGACCGGCAGCGTGTGGTGGATTCATGCGAATGCCCCTGTGGCTCTGGCGCCGAGATTCCGATGGCGACAGCGGCACGGGCTCTCGGATGCGAAACTCCCTTGTCGCGCACGAGTTTAGAGCGGTGTGTCGTACAGATGCAAGTACATCCGCACGAACATCACTGCGTGCGAAGCGATTTGGAAGCTGTTCTGGTGGACCCGTTGGGGTCGAACGTTATTCGTCGTCCAGTCCGGCAGACAGGTAGGCCGCAGCGGCGAGCCACTGGCGGCACTGCGGGCCGTGCACCTCGTGCAGATGCAAGATCTCGCGGGCCTGCCGATAGGTGAGGCCGCGCGGTTCGACACCGCAGTCGAGTGGCGCGTACTCCGGCGCCGAGCATTGCCGCAGGGTGTTGATCCCGGATCCGCCGGCGATCGTGGCCCCGCGCGGAGTTCGGAATGGCGTACTCATCTCGATCGCCCCTCGCGTCTACCGGATGGGGAGGTGATTGTGGTGACGCCGGCGCGAACTCCCTGCGTACCTCCCCGATTCTGGTTCCGAGTCTAGGCCGTCGGCGCTTACAGATGCAAGTACATTTGCACGAACGACCAACAGAAATATGAACGGCGGTCGTCGGCCGGGTGGCCGATGACCGCCGTTGTGCCGCTTGCGCTTTAAGGTTTGCGCGCGACCGCGCCGTAGGCGGAGATCGGCCGGATCCGGCCGACCTCGGCGGCATCGGCGCGCCACTGGGTGATCGAGACGAATCCGGGCTCGACCAATTCCAAACCGTCGAAGACGGCACGGATTTCGGCCTGCGGGCGGGGAACATAGGGTGCGCCGCCGGTGCCGGTGTAGTTCTCACACAGCGTCACATACTCTTTGCTGTCGTCGGTGCCGTCCCACATGACCAGGAAGCTGCCCGAGGGCACCGCGGCCACCACGGTGCGCACGATGCGCTGCAACTCGTCATAGGACTTGGCGTGGCCGAGCACGCCCATGAACATCACACCGATCGGCTCATTGAAATTGAGTACGTTGCGGGCGTCGGCGATGATCTGCTCCGGATCGTGGTAATCGCAGTCGACATAGGTGGTTACGCCCTCGGAGGTCGTGCTGGTGAGCAGCGCGCGCGCCATGGTGAGGACCAGTGGATCGTTATCGACGTAGACGACCTTCGACTCGGGCGCGACGCTCTGGGCGACCTCATGAGTGTTCTGCATGGTCGGCAGGCCGGTGCCGATATCGAGGAACTGGCGGATGCCCTCCTCGCCGGTCAGGTAACGCACCGCACGAATGAGGAACTGGCGCGACTGCACGGCCATGGTGGTGATGTCCGGGTCCACCTCGACGCCGGCATCACCTGCGATCCGGTCGATTTCGTAATAGTCCTTACCGCCCATCCAGTAGTTCCAGATGCGCGCGGAATGGGGGATGTCGGTCCGGATGAGCGGGGTGTGATCGTCGGACATGGGGCTGGACTCCTCGGCGAGCTGATAAACGGTGAACCGGACTGCTCAGGCGGCGGGTGTCGCGAGTGGCCGGCACGGCCGATGTGCACTGTGACAGTACAAGATTCGCGCCGACGAGACCGGCGGGATCGAGCGGTCGATCACCCATTGCGGGTGCGGCGCGCACAGCCGCGGACAGCACTGACGTAACGCGTTGAACAGGGGCCACGAAGGGAACCGGCAGGTCTGAATTCTTTTGTGCCGCATAGCGGAGCTTCGTGCTATCTTGCAGATGTTGGTGCAAATGCAAGAACGTTTGAGCGCACATCTGCAAAGCCGCTCGAGCGTACATCTCACACTGGAAGCAGCCGAGGAGTGGGGAAGATGTTCGACACCGGTACACCCAAGATCAAAGGTGCGTGGCGCAAGAGCTCGTTCAGTGGTCCGTCGGGCGGTAACTGCGTCGAGGTCGCGGAGGCGTCGGATGGTTCTATCGCCGTTCGCAATTCACGCGACCCGGAAGGTGGCATCCTGTTCTACACTCGACCGGAGATCGACGCGTTCGTGCGCGGCGCGAAGGCCGGGGAGTTCGACGACCTGACTAGCTGAGCGGTAACATAGGCGATCGGTGCGGTGTGTTGGATGTGGTATTTGTGACACACTGTGGTCAAACCCGAGTATCGGAGATGACTTCATGATCGCAGAACCCGATGACGACGGTCGTGTGCAATCGGTTGTAGTGGAACGTGGTCCGACTGTATTGCGGATCGCGCTGGGCGGGCAGTTGCGTGACCTCCGGGTGAAGAACGGCATCACCCGTGAGGCCGCAGGTGACGCCATCCGCGGTTCACACGCCAAGATCAGTCGTCTCGAGTTGGGTCGCACCGGTTTCAAGGAACGCGATATCCGCGACCTGCTGACCCTGTACGGCGTCACCGACGTCGAGGAGCGGGAGCGTTTCCTTGATCTGGCACGGCAGGCGAACGAACCAGGCTGGTGGCATCGCTACAGCGACCTGCTGCCATCCTGGTTCGGTACCTACCTCGGCTTGGAGCAGGCCGCGACCAAGATCCGTACCTACGAGGCGCACCTGGTGCCCGGGCTGCTGCAGACGCCCGAATACGCCAGGGCCGTAATGTCACTCGGGTACGAGGACGCCGATATGGACCGCCGCGTGCAGGTTCGCATCCGTCGGCAGGAGGTGTTGCGCCGCGCCGACCCGCCGATCGTCTGGGCGATCATCGATGAGGCCGCGCTGCATCGGCCGGTCGGTGGTTCGCGGGTGCATCGCGAGCAGATGGAACACCTCATCGAGTTGGCGGAGCTACCGAACGTCACGGTGCAGGTCCTACCGTACTCGGCGGGTGAGCACGCGGCCGCGGGTAGTTCGTTCAGCATCTTGCGTTTCGCCGAGACCGAGCTGCCTGACATCGTCTATCTCGAACATCTGACCAGTGCGCTGTACCTGGATCGGAAACAGGATCTGGCACTGTACCTCTCGGTCATGGACCGGCTGAGTGTGCAGGCCGAGGCGCCCGGCGAGTCGCTGAAGATCCTCGCCGAGTACGCCAAGAACGCCTGATATCGCTATCGACCCGGCTCGTTCGGGTCGATAGTGCTCGTTTCGGCTGCGAACGCGTCCGCGGCGGCGAGATCGAAATCGCCGTGGTCACTGCCGAGTCCGCGGGCGACCAGGGCAGCGACCGCATTGCCGAGTATCGCGGCGGCACGCAGATTCCGGCCGAGTGCGATGGCCCGGATGAAACCGGCGGAGAAGGCATCGCCGCAGCCGGTGGTGTCGACCACGTCGACGGCGAACGCGGGAATGTGCTGATGGTTGTCCGGACCGACGAGTAGGGCGCCGTCGGCGCCCCGGGTGATCGCCAGAATGCCTGCGCCCGCGTCCTTGAGCACTTCGCAGCCCGCCATCAGATCGGTGGTTCCGGTGAAGCCCAGCACCTGTTCGTCATTCGGGAGAAAGTAGTCGGTATGCGGGAGGACCTCGGCGATGGCGTCGAGGCTGCCGAGCGCGCCGGGCGCGATCAGATCGACGGAGGTGCTGACACCATTGTCCTTGGCATGCTGCAGGATTCGCGCGGCAATGGCCGGGCCGATCAGCTCCGGGCCGCCGAGGTGCAGATGGTCGGCGGCGGTCAGTGCGGCCCAATCGATATCGTTGAGGGTGTAGAACGGATTGGCGCCCAACAGATGCAGGCTGGGACGCTCGCCATTGGGACGGACGGGCAGCACCGACGACGAGGTGGGCTGATCTTGCTTGCGCACCACCAGTTTCGTATCGATGCCCGCCTTGGCGAGGAGCGCGAGCAGGATATCGCCGGAGGTGTCCGTGCCGATCGCACCCGCGGTTCGTACGCTCGCGCCGAGTTTGGCCAGTGTCAGCGCGGTACCCGCGGCCGTACCCGCCGGGGTGATGCGGATGTCCTCGACCAGGGCGGTCTGCTGCCCCTCCGGTACAGCCGCGACGGGTCGTACTAAAATATCCAAAACATGTGCGCCCAAAGCGATTACGTTCATTCGGTGCCCTTCTCCAGCGGTTTGCGGGTGCCGTATCCGGTGCGCAGTGCCACCTCGACGACCGCGGCCTGCTGTTGCTGGGTGAGTTCGCGCGGCCGGCCGATCGTCATCGCGTCCAGATACAGCGCGCAGGCCCATTCCAGCAGCAGTGCGGATTCGACGGCCTGGTCCAGCGACGCGCCGATGGTGACCGCGCCGTGATTGGCCATAAGCGCGGACTGCTTGCCCTGCAACGCCGTTCGCACGGCATCCGCGAGCTCGACGGTGCCGAAGGGATGGAACGGGGCGACTGTTGTCGCACCGCCGAGCAGCAGCTGCTGGTAATGGATGACCGGCAGTTCGTCGAGCACGCAGGCGATGGCAGTCGCCTTGGGCGCATGGGTGTGCACGACCGCCTGCGTGGCGCAGGCGCGATAGATATCGAGATGCAAACCCAACTCGGAGGTGGGTGCGTAGCGCCCCGCGACCACCTGTCCGGACAGGTCGACCACGGTGACGTCCTCGACGGTGACCTCCGCGAGCACCGCGCCGGTAGCCGTGACGGCGACCAGATCACCACAGCGCAGGCTCGCATTGCCCGCGGTGCCGATCAGCAACCCGTGTGCGGCCAAGCGATGACAGGCCGCCGCCACCTGGGCGCGTTCAGTTGGTGCGATGGTGGTCATCCGGATACTCTACCCAAACCTGAATATGATTCACATTACGTTCGGAGGTAATCCGTGCCGATCCACGCACTCCCCGAGGCGAGCCTGCGTCGCGTGCCGATTCAGGCGCGCAGCCGGGAGCGGTTGGCGCGGGTGCTCGAGGTGGCCGATCGACTGATCGCCACGGAGGGCGTCGAGGCGCTGACCATGATCAGAGTGGCTGCGGAGGCACGGATTTCGGTTGGCTCGCTGTATCAGTACCTGCCGGATCGCGATGCGGTCATCGAAACACTTGCCGCGGCCTATATCGAGCAATTGGAGGCCAAGGCGGCCATGCTGCTCGAGCTCGCGCGCGGCGAGCGTTGGGACGATCCGATCGGCGTGCTGATAGACGCGTTCGCCCAGGTCTACCGGGCCGAGCCCGGCTTCCGCGCGCTGTGGTTCGGCAAGGATTTCAACGAGGCCGCACGGGCCGCCGATCGCGAGCACAAACGCCGGATGGCGGTGACGCTGCGTGAGGTCATGCTCGCCCAAGGCGCGGTGACCGATATCGAAGGACTCGATATCGCCTGCCGCGCAGCCCATCTCATGGGCGATGCCGTCCTGCAGGAGGCGTTCCGATCCGATCCCGACGGTGACCCGAATCTGTTGCGTGAGGCCAAGGTCGCACTGCGGGCATATACGGCACAGTGGGCATCGCCGCCCGAGGTGTAACGCAATTCGGTTGCGCTGCTACATCATTGGATGCAGTGGTCGGTGCTTGCCGATCACTGCTTGATGAAGCTGGAGGCGATGCGCCAGAAGGTCGTCGGCTGTAGGGCCTCGAGGTCCCAGTCGTCGGCCATCGCATGCGCGGTGGTGACGATCCGGTCGATATCGAAATCGTGTCGAGTGGCCGCACCGGTTGACTCGACGGCATCGATGACGAACGCGACTGCGGTTTCTCGCGAGTACGCGGTACTGCGCTGTCCGCTTCGGGTCGACGGTGTGCTCATAGTTGTTATACCGTTCGCTGGCTGGTCGGCCAGTGCGGCTTCGGCGATTCCGAGCCGGCCGCCGTGAAGTGGTTGGTCCATTCGAACGCCCCTGACGTCTGGCGGCAGCAAACCTTTGGCAACATCGACCCTCGGTTCACCCACGCGGCCTCCCCTGGTTGTCCCCTGTAATGCCTTGCGGGACTGAGTTTAGGTCGGTGTGCCTTTCATATGCAAGCACATCTGCACGATCGATTATGCGTTCGCAGTTGGGTTTTCGCGCCTGCTAATCATCCGCGAACCGGCGCGGATGCGTAGCGAATTCTGCGCGATCATTTCGCATTGATCACCACATCGGTGCTGTAGTGAACCTGAGTGCCCGGCTCCACATATCGGTCGGCCGCGCAGCGCCAGGCGAGGAAATGCTCGGTGAAGCGGTGCGCTTCGGCGGCCTCCTCATCGATATAGACCTGGTAGAGGAAAAACCGGTGCGGATCAACGCGGTCGGCGCACACATCGAATCGCAGGCAACCAGGTTCCTCGCGTACCGATGCGGCGGCACTGCGGCTGACCACATCGAGGAATTCACCGCGGGATCCGGGTCGCAGCTTCATGGAAGTGATACGGCTGAACACGGTTATGTTCTCCAATCTAGCGGCTCTAGCGGCGAAAAATATCAATCGGTAAGTGGGGCACCGCCTTCGGCGACCGACTGGCTACCGATATCCGAGACCGCGCGCGTTACCGAAGTGTCGCCTGCGACGAGCTCCAAAGTGGTGCGCACGGTCTGTGACGCGGGCAGAATTTCGGCGAGGACGGCGGCCACGTCGGCACGGGCGATGCTGCCGAAGGGCAGGGGTGGCGTGCTCAGCAGTACCCGGTCGGTCGCGGCGGTATCGAGCAACCGCCCGGGGCGCAGGATCGTCCAATCGAGATCGCGGGCACGTAGATCGTCCTCGGCCTGGGTCTTGGCGTCGATATAGGCGGCCCAGACCTCGTCGGTGCCCGGTGCGGGCGGCTTACCAGCCCCCATGGTCGAGATCTGCACGAACCGCCGGACACCGGCCGCCTCGGCGGCATCGGCCAACAGCACCGAACCGCCCTTGTCCACCGTGTACTTGCGGGCCGTCCCGCTGCCCGCACCGGCACCCGCGGCGAAAATCACGGCTTCGGAACCCTTTACAACGGCGGCGAGCTCGGCCGCCGTGCTGTGCTCGAGATCGAAGATAACCGGTCGTGCGCCGGTAGCCGCGACCTCGTCCGCATGGTCGGCATTGCGGATGAGGCTGTCGACTTCGTCGCCGCCCCCGGTGAGTATCTTGCCGAGTAGCAGCGCGATCTTTCCGTGTCCGCCTGCGATGACAACGCGCATGTGGGTCCTTTCGTCAGCGTTCGGGTCCTCCGGGGTTACACGATGCCTGGACGGTCGCCTCATAGCCGACCGCCGGCCGCCACGGTTCCAGATTCCAGCTCTCCTTGTTGGGCTGCACCATGCGGGCCCAGACCCAGTGACAGACGAACTGGTCACGCATTCCGGGTGTATCGGCGTCGGGGGAGTCCGCGAGTACCTCCTGCCACGCCCGGTCCTCGGTATTCGGGAAGGCCTCGCGCCGCCCCGCCTCGGTGGGGTAGACCAGCAGGCGGGGGCCGTCGACGCCCTCGGTCCAGGTGGTGTGGCCGATGAGCGGCATACCGGCGTAGGGATCGACGCTCGGCAGCGCGGCAAGGGGAGTGGTGGGGGCGGGCGCGGCCGTAGTTGCCGTCGTCGTAGTCGTCGCCGCGGCCGAGGATGTCTCGTCGGAGCCGCACGCCGCCACGGCCGGGACCAGCGCGCCGCAGCACAGCAGGGCGGCCCCCCATCGTGCCCGTTCGGTATTCCGCTGGGTCAACGTCGATCCTCCCGCATGGTGTCCACCATCCGAGAGTAGTCATCGTGCGGCGGCGCAACAGCCATACCGGGATGTGGCCGCCCAGTGGTTTACGGCAGCGGGGCCACGGCCGCCGTCAGTGCCACAGCGAGCGGCACGGCAGCCGACGCAGGCCAGGTCGCACCTTGCTGTCGACCGTCACAGTGAGTCCGGCGTTGACCGCGGCCGAGGTGAATTCCCACGCCTCGGTTCGGGTGGCGGCGTACTCGAGAGCGAGTGCGTCCTCGGGGGTCGGACCGTCGAAGTGGACGGTGACCCGTCGCGTCGGTGGATCCTGGATATCCATCGGATACGCCGAGTTTCGCTCGGTGTAATCCGTTCCAGTTTTTACAGTGCCGTCCATGCCACCGTCTCCTTCCGACCCGACTCGCCGCGTCGATAGGTGTGACGGTAAGTCCCGCACCGTGGTGTCGAACATGGTCCGATCGATCTGCTGGACATGTCACAGATACGACACCTCGCGATCGGAGACAGTCACGAAGGCGCCGGGCCGTCGACCACTGTTAGCGCATCCGAGAGTTGTGATTTCTCAAAACATTTCGCTTGCCCTTTGCCTTCGCGGCAATCGTGGTCGACTATGTTCGCAACGTTGGACCAAACTCTCTCCCGGAGGCAATACGTCGATGAGACAGGCCCTACGTAGACCGATTCGCGCACTCCACGGTGTGATTCGAGCGACCGGCAAACAGTCGCTGGCCATGACGATCGGTCTGCTGATGGTGTTGACGGCGACGGCAGGCGTCGCCCACACCACACCCCTGTATCCCACCCCTGATCCCGACCCCTTCTATGCAACACCGCCCGATCTGGCGGATAAGAAACCCGGTGATGTGATCGCGACGCGGGTGATGCCGCCGCTGGCGATCTTCCCGGATACCGCCGTGACCGTCGTGCGCTTCCGCTCCACCAGCTCCGAAGGTCAGCCGATCGCGGCGACCACCACGGTGCTCACTCCGAAGTCGCACGCCCCGGACGGCCCCTTGCTCTCCTACCAGCACATCATCAACGGGCTCGGCGCCGAGTGCTCGGTATCGCGGGTGCTCTACACCGGCGATCCGAACCTCATCGTCCGGGAGGCGCCGGGCTGGAATGTGCTGCTCTCGCGCGGCTGGAGCGTCGCGCTGCCGGATCACCTCGGTCCGAATTTCGCTTACGGCGCGGCCAAATTGGGCGGCATGATCACCCTCGACGGTATCCGCGCGGTGAAGCAGGTCGCCGAACTGCAGGCGCAGCAGAGCCCGGTGTCGATGATCGGGTATTCGGGCGGCGGTATGGCCACCGCATGGGCAGCCGCCCTGGCGCCGAAGTACGCGCCGGATCTGGAGATCGCCGGAGCCGCGATGGGCGGTGTGCCGATGAATCTGGTGACCATGCTGGAGACCCTCGGTTTGAACTCGCATCCGGTCTTCGGACTAGCCTTGGCGGCCGGACTCGGCCTGGAGCGGGAGTATCCGGACCGCTTCCCGCTCAGTGACCAACTGAATGAGCGCGGACTCGCCGCGCGGGCCGCGATCGCCAACAGCTGCACCAATGACATCCTGGCCACGGGCGCCGGGCGCGGGGCACTGGACTTCGCGAAGTCGACCTCGATGATCAATGATGCCTCCGCACGCGCGGTGGTCGAGGAGAACAGCCTCGAACTCTACGACGGCGTGCCGAAAACGCCGATCTTCGAATGGCACTCGCCGATCGATGGACTCATTCCGGTCGATGCGGTGGTGAATACCGATAAGCGCTGGTGCGCGGCCGGGGCGCGGGTGCAGTCCGAGCAGATCCCGGTTCCCGACCACCTCACCGCCGCGGTCCTGGGCATTCCGGCGGCGATGAACTGGTTGGACGCGCGATTCCGAGGGGAGGTCGCGCCGAGCAACTGTTGATAACGAGCACGAACGAACTGGTGCGATCCGGCGGATGCCGGATCGTGACCGAGCCCGGATCAGCGTTGCTGGACAAGCGGATTCGGCTCGGATTGTTGCGATTCGGCGACATGACACACACAACTCGGGCACAGTGAGGTATCCGGGCCGGTCGTCTCGGTTAGCCTGATTTCCTGGCCTCGGTACTCAGGGGCATTTCGGGGTCGAAGGCACCATAAAACCCCGGGCGCCAGGGAACCCGTCGTCGCACCCTGGGGCATGTGTCAATGAGCTGTTTGCGTGTCATCGTTTTCGCGCTATTGCTGGTGTGTCCGGTCGCGATGGGGGAGGCGGCGGCCGAACCGCCGCCCGCGATTCCTGGCCTGCCCGCTTTGCCGATTCCGACCGATGTCGCTTCGATACTGCCGGATCTGCAGCAGTGGATCGATAGTGTCATCCCGCCGCCACCGATCGCTGCCGGGACGCATCTTTCGGGTCCGACGCAGGAGGCCACCAGCCTGTCCCCTGGGCTGGCCGCCCTGCGTCAAGCCTCGGCGCCGAGCGCCATTGGTGACCCCATCTTCGACGCCTGGCCGGCGAATCTGGAGGATTACGCGCCGGGTGAGCTCGTGGAGGTGCGCGATGTCAGCGTGACGGCCGCGCCGCTGGTGCTGGTGCCGATGCGGCAGGCTCTACTGCTGAAATACCGCACCACCGATTCGCGGGGTGCGGCCTCGTATGCCACGGCGACACTGATCATTCCGGCCACCGCATGGCCCGGTCCGGGTAACAGGCCGGTCGTGGTGAACAACCTGCCGATCGACGCGCTCGGCCGGGACTGCACGCCGAGCTACACCTTCTCGCACGGCTGGTCACGCAATACCAGCATCACCGACTTCTTGCCGCCCACAACGCAATTGGCGGCGCTGCGTGGATACGCGGTGCTGATCCCGGACCACGAGGGACCGTGGATGGCCTACGCGGAGCCCTACGTCGCCGGACACGCCGTGCTCGATGCCATTCGCGCGGTGCGCGGATTGCGCCCCGACGAATTCGGCGACAGCCGATTCGGTATGACCGGCTACTCCGGCGGCGCCATCGCCACTAAGGGCGCCGTCAAGCTGATCGACAGCTACGCGCCGGAATTGGCCGGATCGATCGTCGGTGCCGCGCTCGGTGGTGTGCCCGCCGACTACGAAATCCTTGGGCGCAGCATGAACGGCAACCTCGCCTCGGGGGTCTTCCTGGCCGCGACCTTCGGCGTCGGCAGGGAGCGTCCGGAGGTCCTGGCCAGTATGAACAATCTGGCGCAGTGGGCGGCTACGTCACCGCTGAAAGACCTGTGTGGCAGCGTATTCGGTGCGGTCGGGTTGCTGATGCTGCCGATTGACATCGCCGCCAAGATTCCGGATCCGCTGCACTCCGAGGTCGCCACCGAGATTTATGACGTGACGCGCATGGCGGGCATCAAGTCCGCGACACCGCTCTACATCTACAACGGTGAGCAGGAATTCTGGATTCCGGCCGAGGGCGCACGCAACCTCTACCGGGAGCAGTGCGGGCTCGGAGTCTCGGCCGTTTATCGGAGCGTTCTCGGTGAACACATCATCGCCGGGGCACTCGGCTATCCGGAGGCGATGATCTGGCTGGATCAGCGCCTGCAGGGCGCCCCCGCGCCCGATGAATGTTAAGAGATTCATGGCGATCAGCTATTAGTGTTGCGCCTGACATCGGGGTAGCGATTTATGACACGTGACGGTTTTGAGTGGATCTGAACAAGCCAGCGCGATGGTGGGGCGCCACTATCGGATGTCCGACCATTACGAGGTCGGGCGGGAGAAAATTCGTGAATTCGCCCGGGCGGTTCGGGGCGGCCACCCCGCGCACTGGCAGGAGCAGGCGGCATGGGAGCTCGGCTACGACGGACTCATCGCACCGCCCACCTTCTCTTCGATCATCTGGCTGCTGCTCCAGCGCAAGATGTTCGATTCGGTGCTGAGCGGTTACGACTTCAGCCAGGTGCTGCAGACCGAGCAGAGTATCCGGGCGCACCGGCCACTCGTCGCCGGTGACCAACTGCGTTGCGACTCCTATGTCGAATCGTTCCGGCAGTTCAGCGATATGGACTTCATGGTCATCCGGAATGTGCTGACCAACCAGTACAAGGAACTGCTGCAGACCGCGCACACCACCGTGGTGGCCCGCACCGGCGCTGAGGTGGCCACCGAACTGGTCACCGCGGTCGATGGCGTCATCATGAGCGGCGAGGCGCTGTCGCAGCGGCAGGACGCGACCCGGCGGCTGCCGCGGCATGCGTTGGACGGCGGCATGGTCGAATGCTTCGACGAGGTGTTGCCCGATGGTGGTGTGGACCAGACTCCGGTGCGCGTGCCGTGCGGGCTGGCGTTCGACGAACTGCGGGTCGGTACCGAACTGCCCATCCGCGTCGTGCCGCTCTCGCGCGGTGATCTGGTGAATTATGCCGGGGTATCGGGTGATTCGAATCCGATCCACTTCAGCGAGCATGTCGCGGTTGCCGCGGGACTGCCCGGTGTGGTCTCGCACGGCCTGCTGACCATGGGGCTCGGCGCGAGCTATCTCACCGACTGGCTCGGCGATCCGGCCGCGATCAGCGAATACGGTGTGCGGTTCGCCGGATTCGCCCCCGTCTCGGCGACCCTGCAGTGCGAGGTCGAATTCCGCGGGCGGGTCAAGGCATTGGATCCGGACCGCCGCGCGGCGACCATCGCACTCACCGCGATCTCCGACGGTCGCAAGCTGTTCGGTCGGGCAACCGCGGAGGTGCTACTGCGCTGAACCGGGGACGTTCCGCAATGTACTTGCAGATGTACGAATGCTTGTGGAAATGGGGCATTTTGGTTCTAGTGCGGTGCGGCTATTTCATGGCAGACTCGTCGAATGCGTGCTTCGGAAGTGCGACATTCATTTTCCGGCAAGAACCCTGCTGCCGACGGTGGGCCGACCGTGCTGCGGATGATGCTCGGCAGTCGGATGCGACGGCTGCGTGAGGCCTGTGGCATCTCCCGCGAGGATGCCGGCGAGGCGATCCGCGGTTCGCATTCCAAGATCAGCCGACTCGAATTGGGCCGCACTGGTTTCCGGGAACGCGATCTGCTCGATCTGCTTACGCTCTACCGGGTCACCGACCCGCAAGAGCGCGAGGAGTTCAAGGAACTCGCGCGTCAGGCCAACGCCTCTGGCTGGTGGCATCGCGACAGCGACTGGTTGCCGAAGTGGTTCGACACCTATCTCGGACTCGAGCAGGCCGCCAAGCTGATCCGCGGCTACGAGCCGAGGGCGGTGCCGGAACTGCTGCAGACCGCCGACTACGCGCGGGCATTGCTTTCCATGGCGCATCCGGCCGAATCGGCGGAGGCGATCGCGCGGCGGGTCGCGCTGCGGTTGCGCCGTCAAGAGATATTGCGTCGCCCGCATCCGCCGCAGCTGTGGTTGATCGTCGAGGAGGCGGCGCTGCGCCGGCCGATCGGTGGGTCGACGGTGTGGCGTGCCCAACTCGAGCATTTGCTGCGCATCGCCGAGGAGCCGCATATCACCGTGCAGGTGCTGCCCGATCATGTCGGCGGTCCGGCGTTGGCGGAGGGTGCGTTCACCATGTTGCGCTTCACCGAAGCCGATCTCCCCGACATCGTCTATCTGCAGCAACTCACCAGTGCGCTGTATCTGGACAAGACCGCCGACCTCGACGCGTATCGCGCGGTGGCCAATCAACTATCGGTCCATGCCGCGCCACCGGAGTACACCCCTGGATTGCTGCGCGCCCTGTGTGAACGGCATCCGGAGACGGTCGATCATCCAGCGGCGCCGGGCGACTCGCGCTGATACGCCGAAAACAATAAGCGGGACAACCGAACTCGGCGTGGTACGGGTGCGACGCCGGGTTCGTCAAGTGCGTACGGTGTGATGCCGGGTCTCATACGATAGGAACCGCACAGGTCCCGTGGACGAAGGTGTTGACAATGACCGACGATGCCGCGCCCCCAACTCGGCTGGACCGGGAGATCGATCAGAGCAAACCGAGTATCGCCAGGGTCTATGACTATCTGCTCGGCGGTAGGGACAACTATCTCGTCGACCAGGAGATCGGTGATCACTTCAAGATGAACCTGCCTGGTTCGGTGGCGATCGCCTTCACCAGCAGGCTGGCGCTGATCCGCGGGGTGCGCGATATGGCCCGGGCGGGTATGCGGCAGTTCATCGACTTCGGCAGCGGCCTGCCGACCGCCGACAATGTGCATCAGGTCGCGAAGCGGTACGTCACCGACGCCCGGGTCGTCTACGTCGACAGCGATCCGATCGTGCTCGCACATGGCCGCGCGCTGCTGGTCACCGATAAGAACACCACAGTGATCCAGGCCGACGCCCGCGCCCCCGAATCGATCCGCGACCATCCGGATGTCGCCCGGCTGATCGATTTCGAGCAGCCCGTCGGCGTCATCTTCAGTTCGATCCTGCACCACTTCAACGACGACGAGGATCCAGCCGCCGTGGTGCGCTTCTGGAACGACCAGATTTCGTCCGGCAGCCACGTATTCATCACGCACTTCCGCTCCGGCCACAATTCGGAGACCACCGCCGCCGAACAGAAACTGCAGTCCACCTTCGGGCGCGGCCGCTGGCGCGACACCGAGGAGATCCGTGGCCTCTTCGGCGACCTGGAAGTCCTGGAGCCCGATATCGTCCCATCGGCGCAGTGGCGACCAGATGCGCCCGCGGGCGACGCGGCATCGGTCGGCACCGTCGGCCGTGAGCTCACTGTCTGGGAGCAGCTCATTGTCACCGGCCTGGCACGTAAACCCTGATGCTGATCACACCGAACTAATGTCCCGATGGGACAATAGGGCGTAGACTGCCGGTATGGGTATCGACGACGAAGTCGACCTCGACCTCGACGGCCGTCGGCTGCGCACGCTCCGCAGTCGCGCGGCAATGTCGCGCGCCGCATTCGACCTGCTCAACGAGCGCGGGTTGGGTTCGGTGGCCGTCGAGGACATAGCCGAGCGCGCCGGGGTCACCCGGCGGACCTTCAGTCGTCATTTCTCTTCCATCGAGGATGCCGTACTCGGTGAAATCGATCAGGACGTGCACCTGTTCAACGAGGCGCTGTGCCGCCGCCCCGCGCGCGAGTCGCCGCTGGTCGCCTACCGCAATGCCCTGCACGACTGGCTGGCCACCGAACATACCGGTCCGAAGGTGGCGCGCTTGGCCAGGCGCTGGGCGCTGTTCCAACGCTTCGAGGCGGAACCCACGCTGGCCGCCGGCTATCAGCGCATCCGACTCGACGGGCAGCGCGAATCCGTGCGGATCATCGCCGCCAGACTCGGTGTCGATCCCGCGGTGGATCGGCGCCCGGAGGCAGCCGTCGCGGCGGGGACCGGACTGCTCATCGCCGCCCTGCAGGTCTGGGGCGCGGGCACCGACACCGACGGATTACCTGATCTCATCGACACATTCTTCGACACCCTTCACGGGCTGACAGCTGAATTCCAGAGCGAGGTGTCATCGTCATGACCACAGCAACCGGGTCACCGAGCGTCGTCCGCCGCACCTGTCGCCGGGTCGGCCTGGATCGAAATCCGATGCGCCGCCGTGAGGATCGTCTGCAACTGGCGGTCGCCGCGGTGCTCGCGCTGTTGTTCCTGATCAGCGCTCCGCTGCTGTCGATGGCGGTCGGCGGCCGGATCTACCAGACCGAAGATCGCATCGCGCGGGCCGAAGCGGCACGGTTGCACGAGGTCGACGCGACGGTGATCGAGGTCGGCAAGGCACCGCTCTACGCGCCCATCACCCCGGCCCGGGTGCAGTGGCGCGACGCCGAGGGTGTCACGCATACCGGTGACTACCAGGCCACCGGAGTGATGAAAGCCGGTGCCACGGTGAAGATTTGGCTCGACGGTTCGGGCAAGGTCACCGAGCCGCCGTCGGATACCCGGGCACTGAGCAAGGCACTGCTGATCAGCACCGGCATGGTCTTCGGGATAGCGGTCTGCTTCGGCTGCGGCTATGCACTGCTGCGCCGCGCGCTCGACCGACGCAGGGCCCGGTTGTGGGAGGCCGAATGGGCCACGGTGGAACGCATTTGGGGCAATCACGGGACACGTCCGGATCAAGCCTAGTGCGCAAGTGCGGCGCACCCACTCGGAATGGGTAGGGACACTCTCGGTGGGCACGCCGCGCGCCCGGCTGTCGTGCGGCGAACACGGGTCGGGCACGGATGACGTTAGGACACAGCGCTATCGGGCCGCGCGGCGTGCGAACGAACCTCGGATATCACACGACCGATGCACGTTTGCACTGTGACACAACACAAACTGGGCCTAGACGGGGAAGAGGCTGTGCTTGCGCGGGTTGTGCTTCCTGACCGCGCCCTTCTCGCGCAGCAGGCGCAGCGCCCTGCGGATCTCCAGCCGGGTCTGCGACGGCTCGACCACGGCATCGATGTAGCCGCGTTCGGCTGCCGTCCACGGGGTGGCCACGGTGGCATTGTAGAAATCGATCATCTGCTGACGCACGGTGGCGCGCTGTTCGGGCGGGGTCGCCTCCAGCTGCCTGCGGCCGATGATGCCGACCATGCTCTCGGCGCCCATGACCGCGATCTGTGCCGTCGGCCAGGCCAGAGCCAGGTCCGCGCCCAGCGGCTTGCAGCCCATCACCGCATAGCCGCCGCCGTAGGCCTTGCGCGTCACGATCGAGACGATCGGCACGGTGGCCTCGATCACCGCGCGGAAGAACCGGCCGCCGCGCTTGATGACGCCGTTGCGTTCCTCTTCGAGACCGGGCAGCACACCGGGGGTGTCGACGACGAAGATCAGCGGCAGGCCGAAGGCATCGCACAGGCGGATGAAATATGCGGCCTTATCCGAGCACAGTCCGTCCAGTGCGCCGCCGAGTACCTGCGGCTGATTGGCGACCACGCCAACACTGCGACCGTCGACCCTGGCGAATCCGGTGATCAGGTTCTGGGCGGTACCAGCGCTGATCTCGTGGAAATCACCGTCATCGAAGATGCGCAGTAGCACCTCGTGCATGTCATAACCGGACCGGTCGGAATCCGGAATGATCGAGTTCAACTCGAGGTCGTGGGCGGTGATCTCCGGTTCCAGTCCCGGATTCACCACCGGAGCCTGTTCGAGGCAGCTCGACGGCAGGTAGCTCAGATAGCCGCGGACCCAATCGAAGGCGGCCTGCTCGTCGGCGGCGACATGGTGCACCGTGCCGTTGGCCTGCAGGGCGGCGGCGCCGCCGAGATCGTCGGCGCTGACCACCTCGCCCGTCACGCCCTTGATCACCTCCGGGCCGGTGACGAACATATACGATTTCTCGGTCGCGACCAGCACATCCATATTGACCGGGCCGTATACCGAACCGGCCGCGCATTTGCCGAGCATGACCGCGACCATCGGCACGAAGCCGGACAGATCCTCCTGGCGTCGGCACATCAATGCGTACCAGGCCAGCGAGGTGACCGCCTCCTGGATACGGGCGCCGCCGGAATCGTTGATCGACACCACCGGGCAGGCGTTCTCCTGCGCGAATTCCATTGCGGCGGCGACCTTTCGGCCGAACATCTCGCCGACCGAGCCGCCGTACACGGTCTGGTCGTGGGCGATCACGACGACCGGCCGGCCGTCGATGTAACCGCGGCCGGTGACCACACCGTCGCCGTACATGCCTTCAGTGCTGCCCGGCTGGCGCACCAGCGCGCCCATTTCCACAAAGGAGCCCTGGTCCAGCAGCATGCGTACGCGCTCGCGTGCACTCGGTATGCCCTTGGTCTTGCGTTTCGCGATACCGGTCTCGCCAGCGGGTTCCTCGGCGATCTCCAGGATGTCCCGGAGTTCCTCCAGCTTTTCTCGCGTGCCGCTCATATGGTCTGATGCCATCCTTCGACTCGTCGCCTTGCACTGTCCGGGTTCACCGAACGGAACGGTACAAGGCGCTCGGTGCTATCGGGCACACGACCCGCAGCACAGGGATTCAAATTTGGTCACGGGACAGCTTGTGGGTTCGCCGGTGGCTGTCCTCGATGCCGTCGGTGGATTGTCGCCCGGTGTTACAGCCGTCGTACCAGGGTGGCGCACTCACGTCAGTGTCCCGGGGGTGCACTCCGGTCTCACCGAGCATATCCGATCATCCGAATTACCGAAATATTCCGATGAGAATCGCTCAGCTGCTTGTGATTTCGCCCAAGCTTGTCGGTGCGGTGTGATGACTTTCCTAATTACCGGACCAGGCATTCGATTTCCGTCCGAACGCCGCTAGCCTTTCAGAGTCATGGTGGGCAAACAGGCTGGCTCGGGAAGTACGAGTCTGGAATCGAAACTGGTCGAATATTTGACTTTTCAGGCCCGAGCCACGCAGCGCGGAGATCTCGGTACTATCACACGGACCTGCGTGGCCGAGGCTGCGCAAGTACTCGAACCGCAGTTGGCTCCGGTTGCCGAGCAGCCCGCGATGATCACCGGATCGGCCGCACGGTGGGCGCGTGAGGGGGTAGCGCTGGAAACTGTGCTGGACGCCTATCACGACGGGGTGCGCGTCGGGCTGGAATTTCTCGCCGAACAGGCGGCGGACGAGGATGCCGATCAGGTGGCGGCCGCGGCGGGATTGATCGTGCGCGTGCTGGAAATGGTGACGACGGCGACGTCGACGGCCTATCTGGACGAACACCGCCAGGTCGCTCGGGAACAGCAGACCGCCGCGCAAACCCTGGTATCGGCCCTGCTCAGCGGGCATGGCGTCGCACGGTTGGCCGGGCGCGCCGGTATCAGTGTCGCCGCGTCCTACCAGGTGGTCGCCCTCGCGATTCCCGCGCATCCGGACGAGCGAAGACCCGGACTCGGTGCTGCGTCCGCGGCCCGCCGCAAGCTGCGCCGGGTCCAGGCGGCGTTGGCGATGCCACTCGGTTCCCGAGCGCTGTCGCTGCTGTCCGATGAGGGCGGCACGGTCCTGGTGCCGATCGACGAGATATCCGCCATGACACCCCTCGCGCTCACCCCGGATGTGCTCGAGCTGGTCAGCGATGCCGCTGAGGTACCGCTGACCGCGGTGGTGGCCTCCGGTGAGACCGCCCGGATTCCCGAACTGGCCGGGTCGGCGCAGGAACTGCTCGCCCGGCACCTCGCCGAGGGGCGCCCGCCGGGGCTCTATCGGCTGGCCGATCTGCCGGGTTGTGATGGCTTCCAGCCTGGTCATCGGCCTGTCGTCATCTCACCCAACGATCGACTGATCACTCGTTCGGCCTGAACTAGTCCACCTATCTTCGATTCGGGGGTGAACAAAGGAGTACGTGTGACGAACGCGTTGACCGATCTCGCTATTCTGCGCGAACTGGAGCCTATCGCCGAACGTCAGCTCGACGAGCATCTGCACAAGGCCAAGGCGTGGAATCCACACGATTATGTGCCGTGGGATGACGGCCGGAATTTCGCGGCCATGGGCGGCCTCGACTGGGATCCGGAACAATCGAAGCTATCGGAGGTCGCGCGGACCGCCATGGTGACCAACCTGCTCACCGAGGACAATCTGCCCTCCTATCACCGGGAGATCTCGGAGTCGTTCTCATTGGACGGAGTCTGGGGCACCTGGGTCGGGCGCTGGACCGCGGAGGAAAACCGGCATGCGATCGTCATGCGCGATTATCTGGTGGTCACCCGCGCGGTGGACCCGGTGGCACTCGAACAGGCCCGAATGGCGCATATGACATTGGGTGTCGAGAAACCGGAGAAGGGGCCGCAGTTCCTTCGCTCGGTCGCATATGTGACACTGCAGGAACTGGCGACCAGAATAAGTCACAGAAATACCGGAGCCGCCTGCGATGAGCCCATCGCAGAGCGTATGCTGCAACGGATTGCCGCCGACGAGAACCTGCATATGATCTTCTACCGCAACCTCAGTGCCGCCGCCCTCGACCTCGCACCCGACGAGGCCCTGCGTGCGATAACCGATATCGTCACGCGGTTCCAGATGCCCGGACTCACCCAGCCCAACTTCCGGCGAAATGCGGTCATCCTGGCCAAGAACGGCATCTACGACTTACGCCAGCACCTGGATGTCGTGCTGCGGCCGGTGCTGCGCGCCTGGAATGTCTTCGAACGCACCGATCTGTCCGACGTCGGCGAACGCGCCCGCGACGAACTCGGCGCCTTTCTCGACGAGTTGGCGATCAAGGCAACACGTTTCGAGGAGCAGCGCGACCGCGCCGCGGCCAGACAGGCAGAGCGAGCCGCCGTCGTATTATGAGTTTTCGAGCACCGATCACCGCGGCGGCGATGGCCCTCATCGCCGCGCTGGCGTCCGTGCCCGCACTCGCGGATCCGCCGCCCGCCACTGATCCGGCCATGACACGGACCGGAACGATCAGCATCGAGACGGTCGGGCCGCGCCACGAACGTTTCGCCATCGCCTCGGCCGCCATGCGTCGGGTCATTACGGTGGATGTGTTGCGCGGCAGCGGTTCCGGGCCGCGTCCATTGCTGTATCTGCTCGATGGCGTCGACGGCGAGGCGGTCTCCGGATGGCTGACCAAGGGGCGTGCGGCGGAGTTCTTCGCGGACAAGCCGGTCGATGTGGTGTTGACCAGCGGTGGTACCGGGAGCATGTACAGCGACTGGATGCGGCGTGACGCCACTCTCGGACTCAATCGGTGGGAAACTTTTCTCACCGCCGAGCTGCCGCCGATTATCGAGTCGTATCTGAAAACCGATGGGCGGCGGGCGATCGCGGGTGTGTCGATGGGGGCGCAGGCGGCCATGATGCTGGCCCAGCGGTATCCAGGGCGCTACCGTGCGGTCGCGGGGATGAGTGGATGTTATTCCACCGCAGACGATCTCGGCCGCGCCGTCACCACGATCACCGTCGCGTCGCGCGGCGGCAATGTCGAAAACCTTTGGGGCCCACCTGGATCACCGGAGTGGAATGCGCATGACAGCCTGCTCGGCGCTCCGCAGTTGCGCGGCACCACCATCTACCTGTCCGCGGCGACCGGCCTGCCGACCGACGCCGACCTCGTCGCGGTATCGCACTCCCCGGAGCTTGTCGAAGCCCTGAAGACGGCGGGCGGTGGTCTGGCCCTCGAAGCCGGGGCGCGCTCGTGTACCGAACGCTTCGCCGCACGACTGGCGGAGCTGAATATCCCGGCCACCGTCGATTACGCCCCGACGGGCATGCACACCTGGCCTGATTTCGAGGCCCAACTGCCGCGGGCCTGGCGCGTGCTCGCACCGGCGCTCGGCCTGCCCGACCCGCCGTGAGGTGCGCAAAACCGGTCGTTGCGAGTCAGGTTCGGGGGCCGGTGATTTCGAGTTCTTGGAGGATGGGGTGGGGGTTTGGGGTTGGGGTGGTGAGTTCTAGGCGGATGTAGCGGGTTGAGAGGGGAGTGGGGAGGGAACCGGTGGTTGGGTCGGGGGTAATGGGGGTCCAGGTTTGGTTGTCGGGGGAGGTGGTGAAGGTGGTCGGGGTGGGGGTGGTCCAGTGGGGGAGGATTCGGTCGACGTGAGTTTCCTGGCCTAGGTCGACGGTGAGGGTTGCGGTGGGGTCGTTGGGGGACCAGCCGGTGGCAGGGGTGCCGTCGACGGCGGCTTCGGCGTATTTGCCCGGCTCGTCGGAGCTGGTGGTGACTGGTTTGCAGCGGGCGAGGTTGTCGGTGGGGGTGCGGTCGGGGCGGCGGGTCGGGATGGTCAGTTCGCTGTCGAGACGGTGGGTTTCGGTATCGGTTCGGACTTGTAGCGGTTGGCCGTCGGTCAGGGTCAGTTCGGTTTTGTCGGCGCCGATGGTTGCGTCGAAAGTTCGGCCCTGCCAATGGATTCCATGGATGCTGAGACCGTCGCGGAGCTCTGGTGGAAGCGTGGGAGCGATGCGGATTTCGTCGGTGTCGAAGCGCAGTCCGAGCAGGCCGTTGGTGAAGGTTTGCAAAAAGCCGCCCGCCGCGGTGACGAACGTGAAGGCGGGCGCACCGGCGAGCGGGTCTTCGGCTCCGACCTTGGCGCCGCGAGCCTCCGCGAATTGGCCGAAGGGGGCGCGGACGAACGGGCGGACGGCGCGTTCGAGGAAGGTGTCGGTGGCGCAACCGGGGACGCCGATTTTCGCCGCGTCGATAGCATGCACCGAATCGGTCATCGCCGGGCCGTCGGGATCCGTTCGCTCCGAATAGTATTCGAGCACATTGGCCGCGACATCCGGCGGCATCGGCCAGTCCAGGGGGTAGATGAG
Source organism: Nocardia sp. NPDC049737 (assembly GCF_040674755.1). NCBI lineage: Bacteria > Bacillati > Actinomycetota > Actinomycetes > Mycobacteriales > Nocardiaceae > Nocardia > Nocardia sp. NPDC049737. The sequence continues at coordinate 430,345 of NZ_JBFANH010000002.1, forward strand.
CAGCACGGTGTCGGCCTGTTTGATGGGAGTGCCGGTGTAGCCGTCGAATTGTTCGAATATCCGCTGGTTGCCAGCGAACGGCATGCGCAGACCATCGGCGATAACGGTCCACTCGGGCGGGCGCGGTACACCCAGAATCTCAGCCGCACGTGCGGCATTGCGCAGGGCCAGGGCAGCGACGGCATTGGTGTAGACCGCGTCGTTCACCCCGTTGCTGTACTCGTCGGGACCAGCGACATTGCGAATCGAATAGCTGCCGTCCTCGTTGCGCGTCACCCGCGAGGCCCAGAATTCGGCGAGTGCGCGCAGCACCGGCCAGCCGCGTTCGCGCAGGTAGCCGGTGTCGCCGGTAGCCGTGTAGTACTGCCAGGCCGCCAGGGAAACATCGCCTTGCAGATGGATCTGGGTCAGGCAGTGCGGCGGATCCCAGCTGTGGCATTCGTCGAGATCGCCACGGCTCGCGCTGGTCCAGGGGTAGAATGCACCGCGGTAGCCGAGCCGCTGAGCGTTCGCGCGCGCGGCGGGCAACGTCCGAAAGCGGTAGTCCACCACGGATTTCGCCAGTTCCGGTGCGAGCTGCAGCAATCCGGGGAACGACCAGATATCCGCATCCCAGAACACCGCGCCGCCATAGTTGTCGCTGCTGAGCCCGACGGGCGAAATGCTGTTGTCCTGTTTCGGATTCGTGCTGGAGTACAGCGAATACAACGCACCGCGCGCCCAGGTCTGCATATCGGGCTGGCCGGGCACCTCGATATCACCGCGCCACCGCACCCGCCATGCCGCGGCTGTTTCCGCGAGCAGGTTCGCCCATCCCGTCCGCACGGCGCGCTGTGCCGCCTCGAACGCGGTCGCCGCCGGATCAGGCGAGGTACGGGTGGTGTCGACCCCGACGAACTTCGTCACCTGATACGTGCCGCCGTCGCGCACCGGAAACCGAACATCCTGGCGCGCACTGAGATCGCGGCCCGGTGGTGTCGGCTCGATCGCGTTCGAAGCGATACCCGCCCCCGGGCGTAGCACGGAGGCGATATCGCCGTCGACATCGGTGCCGTCGGTACGAAATCCGACTCGAATCGTGTCGTCATCGCGAGCGCCCACCTCGGACTGGCTGACTCGTCGGGCACCGGCGCCGTCGACGAGATCGGAGACGACCATCTCGCCCGACCAGTGCGGCGCCAACGTGACGTGCACCGCGCCGACATGCTGATCCGACTGGTCGGTGAGTACGTCGTAGACCAGATCGGTGGCCTTGCCATCGGGCGCGGTCCAGGTCAGCCGGGTCCGCACCAGTCCACAACGCAGGTGCAGCGTTTGTGCGAAGTTCGAGATCTGGGCAGCGGGCGTGGCGGGTGAATAGGTGTGCGTACCGACACCGACCGACAATCCGGACCAGTTCGGAATGGCCGCCGCGACCTCGCGGTTATCGGCCACACCCGGAGTATGCGCATAGAGTCCGGCGACGAAAGCGCCGTCGTATGCGGGCGTGTAGAGCGGCCAGCCGGTCATCTCATCGGTCGCGGTGTATCCCATGCCGCGCGGCGGTACGCGCAAGCCGAGATAGCCGTTGCCGACGAACGGATGCACATCGATCGGCACGTCCACCCGATCGTTCGACGGCGCCCAGCCGGGAGCCGACGCCAACGGATCATCCGGACACGCACCACTCGCCACCCGACCGGTGTGACGCACCGCGACCAGCACCGCTGTTGCCGCCAATACGATGACAGCCGCGAGCGTGATGCCCCACAGGATGGTGGTGCGACGGCGCGCACGTTGGAATGACTGGCCGATCCGCGACATTCGCGCCTCCACGTCGAGCTCGACGTTCGTGCCGAGCCGCGATACGCGTCGACGACCGCAGGACCGGCTACCAGTTTACGCAGGTGTGATTTCCATTCTTTCATCCAGAACCATCCGTGCGGTGGAATGCGGCGGGGCCCGGGGTGTTGACACAGGTATGACTTCGGAACTCGATCAGGTGCGGTTTTCGATCCTGGATCGCTCGCGCGTCCGACGCGGTCAGAGCCATCCGGAGGCACTGCGGGAGACCGTGGAGTTCGCGCGCTTGGCCGAGGACTGGGGATATCACCGGTTCTGGGTCTCTGAGCACCACAGTGTGCCCGGGGTCGCGGGCTCGGCGCCGACCGTGCTGGCCGCGGCCGCGGCGGCGGCGACCTCGCGGATCCGGATCGGCACCGGCGGGGTGATGCTGCCGAACCATCAACCATTGGTCGTCGCCGAGCAATTCGGGGTCTTGGAATCGCTGTATCCGGGACGGATCGATATGGGGCTCGGCCGCTCGGTCGGCTTCACCGACGGCGTGCGGCGGGCACTCGGACACGGCAAGAGCGATGCCGACGATTTCGATCAGCAACTCACCGATGTCCTCGAATACTTCACGCGCGGCAAGTCGGGTGTGCACGCTTGGCCCGCGGAGGGGCTGCGGGTACCCGCATTCCTGTTGGCGACCGGATCCGGCGCGGAACGGGCAGCGCGTTTCGGTTTGCCGCTGGTTATCGCCTCGATCGCTGGACCGGACCGCATGGCCGAGGCGATCGAGCGCTACCGCGCGGGGTTCCGCCCGACGCCATGGGGAACCGAACCGTATGTCGTCGTTTCCGGCGCGGTCGTGATCGCCGACACCACCGAGGAAGCCTATCGGCTATTGCTACCCGAGGCGTGGTCGAGCGCGTATTCCCGGACGCGCGGCGAATTTCCGGTGCTGATTCCACCTGCGGAGATCGAATCCATGACGATGACCGACCGGGAACGACGGATCTTCGACGAGGCGCTGCGCGACCATATCCACGGCACCGAGGACGAGGTCGCCGACGCATTGGCGGCCTTGGTCGCGCGCACCGGCGCGGACGAAATCCTGGTCCACACCAGCACTTACGACCGCGCCGCGCGGCTGGACTCGCATCGCAGACTCGCGCGGCTGCGCTCCAGCCCGCCGGCTGCCGTCACCGGGACCGGACTTCAACCCCGTTCGGGGAACAGGACTTCCGCGGCGGCGTAGCCGAAAAGCCGACGGCCATGCGACCTTGCGTCCAGTGCGACGGTGGCCTTGCGGTGATGCGTATCGAGTGAAGTTATCCGGCCACGGAATTCGATGGCGCTGGCCTGCCACGGCGGAATACGCAGATAGTGCGTGTAATGCGCGAACTGGGCGCGGAATCGGGTGGCGGCCGCCGGATCGCCGAGCCAGCCGCCGAGATATCCAGCGGCCAGACCGAGTTTGAGCATGCCGGGGACGACGACGGTCGGCAGACCGTTCGCGGTGGCGGCTTGCTCGCTGAACAACCCCGGATCGGCATCACCGGTCACCCCGGCGTAATCGACCAGATCACCGCGCGACAGCTGAACGACCCGGGCCGGTAACTCCGTACCGACCGATAGCGATTCGAAATCGACCGTGGTGCAAGGTATCCGAGATGAGATCGGTGCCACGAGACCGTCGCCTTCGGCCGGAACAACGATCTCAGGCGTATATGGCGCATCGAGGGAATCCATGGCGATCCGGCCGACCCGCTGCGCCAACCCGGCACTCTGGGGGCCGCGCGTCAGCAGGGCCGTGGAACCGGTCTGCACCACCTCGCCGTGCTGATCGGTCAGTACGCTCTTGACCGCGAGCACGTCGTAATCGGCGAAATGATGGAATGATTCGAAATAGACATCACAGGTGATCCGGTCACCGGCGACCAGCGGCCTGCCGATATCGAGCACCTGGTCCGCATGCAGAATCCGGTGTGAATCGTACCCGGTGATGAGGGTATCGAGTATTTCGCGGTGGGCCCGCAGCAGGATTATCGAGGCGAATGTCGGCGGGGCGATCAACCCGCCGAAGCCGAGCTGCGCGGCCGCCTCCTCACTCCAATGCGCGGGGTGGAAATTCTTTGTCGCGCGTGCGAATTCGCGGATCTTTTCCCGCCCGACCTCGTAGGTGGCGGCGGATCGATATCGATGGTCGAGTAACGTGCGGGCCTGGTCCGCAGGATCTGTAGCGGCATCAACGGCGCCATTGTTCATATTCGCTCCTGTATTGCTGTGGTTCAGAATCTGGGCCCGAACTCCCAAACGAGTGGCGGTACCTTTTCCGGAGTGAGCGTGGCGACGACGGCTACGCCCGCATCGCCGAAAAGAGCTGCGGCTCGGTCGATATGGTCGGCGGAGGTCACTACAACGGCGTCACGCATGCCGATATCGTGCATGACCCGAGCCGAACGTTCGGCATTCTGCGCGGTGGACACCGCTTCGGGCTCGATATGGATGCGCTCGGCCGGAATGCCGTGTCCGATAAGCCAATCCGCCATCGCCTGCGCCTCGGTGACACCGTTGCGCGGATTCCCGCCGGTCACGATGATCGGTGACAGCGGAGCCAGCAGGGCCTGCGCATATCCGGCGTGCAGCCGGCTGACCAATTCCGGTCGCATCTCGCCATCGGGTAGCAGTCCGTAGCCGAGCACCACGATCGCGGTCTGCGGTCCGCGGAAGCCGAGCGGCTGTGTCGAGGGCGCGGGTTCGGTTGGCGGCCAACCGAATAGCATCCCCCGTGGCTGCTCGGCCGCGCCGCCGGCATCGGCGACCGCTGGCGGGCTGTGCAGCAATGCCGACGCCACCGTCGCGGCGCCGAGCAGCGTCCCCGCGGTCATCCGCGCGATGCCGCGGCCGAAGCGGACGGTGGATTCGATCGGATCGAACATGGCAGCTCCACTCATTAGCCGTCGGGTGGCCGCCGACGGCGGGGAAAACGTGGAACCATGGTCTTCTCGAATGTTCTGAATTCCTCGTAATCCGTTGGTGATCTGGAGAATTCACCGAATTCGATCGTCTGAATTGTGGCCGTCGCCGCGACACCGGAAACCGCGATTGTGCCGCACCCCTAATAGGGGCAAAGCCGTTTGGTGAGGTGTCCAGTTACGTTGCCGCCGCATGGGTTTCACCAGCACCCGGCTTTAGCGTTGCCGCAGTTTCAGTGCCGTTGACCGACTTACCTCGGCGCTGCGACTCGAACGCTGACGTTCTCCAGGAAGGCATGTCATGAAACGAAGTAGATGCGGTCGGTCGGTCAGCGCCGCGGTGATGATGGGCGTCTCGGTGCTCGCCATGAGTGTGACCGGGGTCGCAGCCAATGCGAATCCCGATCCGGCGCCAACGGAGCAGACTCTGGCCGACTACATCGCCGCGGGCCGGAAGGCGGCGCCGGTGGCCGACTCCGGCAGCGCGGGCAGTTCGGGTTCGGCCTGCACCTCGGGCAGCGGTGCGGGATCGGGCAATGGCTCCGGTGATTGCTACGGTGGCTCCGGCAGCAGCTCGGGATCATCGGGCGGATACGCCAGTGACACAGTGGGTTACGGCCCGCCGAGCACAGCGTGGCTGGCCGCGTTCGGCTACGGTCTGCTGAATCCCGATGTCGCACCGCCCGGCACCAACGACTGGAACTGCAAGCCGACCGCCGAACATCCGCGCCCAGTAGTCGCACTGCACGGCACCTGGATGAACGCCTACAACGGGTTCGCCTACATGGGCCAGCCGATGAAGGATGCGGGCTTCTGCGTCTTCACCTTCAACTACGGACGTTCGAATCTGCTGGAAGGCGGCGGTCTCGGATCGGTGCTGCCCGGTGTGATGGGCACCGGCTACATCCAGGATTCGGCCAAACAGGTCGCAGCCTTCGTCGATCGAGTACTCGCCGCGACCGGCGCGTCGGAGGTCGATATCGTCGCCCACTCGCAGGGCGGTTCGTTGGCCAACTGGTACACCAAGTTCGAGGGTGGTGCGGCCAAGGTGAAGAATCTGGTCACCTTCGGTGCCACCCACCACGGCACCAGCCTCGACGGCATCGGCGCATTGGGCCGGGCCATCAACAACTTCGGTATCGACATTCTCGGCTTCATCGAGATCTTCGTCGGTCACGCGGGCATCCAGCAGACCATCGGCTCCGATTTCGTGAACCAGCTCAACGCGAACGGCGACACCGTTCCCGGTGTCGACTACACCGTGGTCGGAACTCGCTACGACGAGGTCACCAACCCCTACGACCTGACTTTCCTGAAGGCGGGTCCGGGCTCGACCGTCCACAACATCACCTTGCAGGACGGTTGCGAACAGGACCTGTCCGATCACCTGACGATGATGTACTCGCCGCGCGCGCTGTCGATCGCGCTCAACGCGCTCGACCCGGCCGCTCATCCGAATCTGGACTGCGCCTTCAACCCGTGGTTGATCGGCGGTGGCGGCAAGCTGTGACATCCGAGTAGGCGTGCACCGCGGCCGAACAGGACGAACCCCGACTCCCGAGCCTGTTCGGCGGGTGCGCCCACCGCGACGCGATCCCGTCCCGTTGAAACGGATTCCTATCCCGCCTCCGTTTCCCGGTCGGTGCAGGCGCGTGGCGGCGTGCCCACCGGGCCGATTCCGCACAATCGGCCCGGTGGGCATTCGGTTGTCGTGACCCGTTGCGGTGACGGTAAACGTTCAGCAAACTCCAGACACCGGCAAGGAGATGCTGGTTCACTACTAGAGGGCAGTGTGATCGGCACCTTCTCGGGTGGGCTCGGTACGCCCGCCCGCGACCTGTGGCAACCGACGAGTGAACGGAGATATCGATGCCTGTTCGAAGCACACCTTGGTCCGAGGGCACCCCGTGTTGGGTCGATTGCCAGGTCGACGACCCGGTGAAGGCGAGCGAGTTCTACGCCGATCTGTTCGGCTGGACCATCGACGGCGGTGGGGACGATGCGGGCGGATATCTGATGGGGATGAAGGGCACGGATGCGGTCGCCGGAATCGGCCCGAAACCGCAGGCCGAGATGCCCTCGGTGTGGACGACCTACCTCGCCGCCGACAATGCCGACGCGATCGCAAAGAAGGTGGGCGCGGCCGGTGGTCAGGTGGTCATGCCCCCGCTCGACGTGCTCGACGCCGGGCGCATGTTCATCGGAATCGACACCGTCGGCGCGGCCTTCGGCGTCTGGCAGGCGCGTGCGCACAACGGCGCCGCCGTCCACAACGAGCACGGTGCCTACTGTTGGAATGAACTGCACACCCGCCAGCTCGACACCGCGAAGAAGTTCTACGCCGACGTCTTCGGCTTCACCTACGCCGACATCGGCGACGGTAAGAACATGATCTACGCGATGTTCACCCCGCGCGGCGGCGAACAGCCCGCCGGCGGTATGAACGACGACACCGTGATGCCCGGCGATCCCATGCCCAGCTACTGGCTGACCTGGTTCCAGTTCGACGACGTCGACGCCGGGGTGGCGCGGGCTTCCGAGCTCGGCGCGAGGGTCCTGATGCCCGCCTCCGACTCGCCGGCCGGCCGGATGGCGATGGTCGCGGCGCCACAGGGCGAGGTGTTCGGACTCATCGATACCAACGTGACGGTCGGGGATATGCCGCAGTAACGAGCGCGGCACGTTCGGGTCCTCTCGGGCCGGCGTCGGCGCCGCCGGCGTCGGAACCGGCCGCGCCCGCTGTCTTCGTGCGTTCATTCCGCTGATCCGCCGCGACGGACAAACTCTTGTGTTCTCATGGTGCACAAGACCTTCCAGCAATGGACCCGAGCGCGGGCATACCGAGATCGGTTCCCGCCGACCGCCGTTGGAGCGAAGCGTCGATCTGGCTGAGCTTGTCCTCGACACCGCTGTAGCTGACTTGCAGGAGGCCCTCGACTTCGCCGAGCCAGCCCTCGCGTTTGGCCTCGATGATGCGGGCTTCGAGGTTGTCGCGGATCTCTTCCGCCAAGCGCGCTGCTTCGATGCTGACGTTGAGGAGTCGACTGACGACGGCGGGGACTGTAAACGCAACGGCTCTGTCCCACTTTCGACTCTGTCTCACGCTCGGTGGTAACGCCAAGCAACTGAGGTCACCATGTGTCGGTGCGTGAGGTGCCGAGGGTGCTCGGTGTCGACGATTTCGCGCTTCTGCGTCGTCACCGGTATGCCAGTATCGTGATCGATGCTGCAGTGACGTCCTGTTCACCTGACGCGGCGATATCCGGCGACGCGGCGACGAGCCGTGACATGTCGCGCCCGGCGCGCCTGCGCGCTCACAGCGCTGTCTCCACGGCCCTGGCGTTGCACAGCGATCATGCGTTGCGTGAGCTCGTGGATGCGGCCGTGCCGATCGGCGTCGGTATCGGCGGGAAGTCGGCGCTGCTGGAGGTCGCCGGAACCCCGGTTTTCGTGAAGCGAGTGCCCCTCACCGATCTGGAACGACAGCCGGAGCATGTCCGGTCCACGGCGAACCTGTTCGATGTGCCGCTGTTCTACCATTACGGCGTTGGCCTCATCGGCGGGGCGGGCTTCGGGGCTTGGCGCGAGCTCGCCGTGCACACCATGACGACGAACTGGGTGCTCGCCGCCGAACACGAGGGCTTCCCGCTGATGTATCACTGGCGGGTGTTGCCGGACACGACGCCGCTGCCGGAGGAGCTCGCCGACATCGATCGCGTCGTCGCCTACTGGGACGGCCGACCGCAGGTACGCCACCGAATCGAGGCCCTCCGAGACTCTTCGGCGAGCATCGCGCTGTTCCTGGAGTACATCCCGCAGACCCTGCACGAGTGGCTGAACGTCCAGATCGAGGCGGGCGACGAGGCCACCGACCGGGCCTGCGCCGTGGTGGAGCGGGAACTGGCCGCTGGCACCGCGTTCATGAACAGCCGTGGGCTGCTGCACCTCGACGCGCACTTCGAGAACATCCTGACCGACGGTCAACGCCTCTTCTTCGGCGACTACGGCCTCGCGCTCTCCTCGGGGTTCGATCTCTCGCCGGAGGAGGCCGCGTTCTTCGACCGGAACCAGAGCTACGACCGCGGCTATACCGCCACCTACCTGGTGAACTGGCTGGTCACCGCCCTGTACGGGCTCCGGAGGGAGGACCGGGAGGCGCGCGCCACGATGGTGCGCGCCTTCGCCGAGGGCAAGCCGCCGGAGGGCATCCCTGAGGAGGCCGCCACGGTCCTCACCCGGCACGCGCCGATCGCCGCGGCGATGTCCGCGTTCATGCGTGCGTTCCAGCAGGGGAGCCGGAGCACCCCGTATCCGGACGAGGAGATCCGCCGCCTGCTGGGCGGCTAGGCCTCTGTGCTCGTTCAGCCCGTATGACGGACCCGGAAGCGGGGGCTCGGCGGGATCCCGGTCGACGACCTGGACGGGCGGCCATACCCATGTTCGTGCCTCGATCTGCGATCGATGCTGCACCGCAGTGTATTTCGTGTCGCAAACCGCCCTGAATGCGGCAATACCGTGCGTTGCCGCGAACGCCCCGTGGCAATGGCGGATGTCGACTTCTGCAACGATTCTCGGGTCGTCGTGGTCGGTTGCGATTTCTACGGCGCCTCGTCCTGGGTGGACACCCGGTGGTGCGGGTTACTTCGGTGCCTGGAAGCCGCCGATCTTGTGCTCGAGTAGTTCGGCCAGCCGCAGTGGGGTGCGGTCCTCGAACATCGGACCGATGAGCTGCACGCCCACCGGCAGCCCCTCGGGGGACCGGCCCGCGGGTATGGCGGTGGCGGGCAGGCCGGGCATGGTCGCCACACCGGCCCAGACGAGCTGGTCGAAGTACGGGTACTCGACGCCGTCGATGTCGATGTGCCGGTTCTCCAGACCTCCGTTGTGGTCGTGTGGGAAGGCGGGAGTGGGCGTGATGGGGCACACCACGGCGTCGAACTCGGCGAAGAGCTGCCGCCAGCCGTGGCGGTGGAGTTCGCGACGGTTGTTCGCCTCGACCCAGTCGCGGTGGCTGAGCACCATGCCGCGCAGCCGCGCCGCATCGAGACTCCGGTCGTCCGCGCTCAGGGCGGCGGCGTGGGTCTGCAGCTGTTCGTACACGTCGACGGAAAGACTTGTGGCGGCGTTCGACAGCATCAGCAGCATGTAGAGCGTCGCCGCTTCGGTCGGATCGGGCAGCAGCGGACTGCGCCGTTCGACGCGGGCGCCCGCGTCGACGAGCGCCTCGGCGACCCTGTTCACGCCCGCCCGCACCGCCGATCCGGTCGGAATGAGCGGATGGTCCTCGATGATCAGGACACGGAAGTCGGCCAGCCGCTCGTGGCGCGCGGGCGGCAGTGCGACGTCGTAGGCGACGCCGTGGGTCAGCGGGTCCGGTCCGGCCATTACGTCCAACAGCAGCGTCAGGTCGCGGGCGGTGCGCGCCATCGGGCCGACGACGGCGAGGTCGAGGTCGATCGGCATTGCCGGTGCGGGCGGCGCGACCATGCCGCGGGTCGGCGCCAGCCCGAGTGTCGGCTTGTGTGCGTAGATGCCGCAGAAATGCGCGGGGGTGCGCAGCGAACCGGCGAGGTCGGAGCCGATGGACAGCGCGCCGAATCCGCACGCCAGGGCCGCCGCCGAACCGCCGGACGACCCACCCGACGTGCGGCCGTGATCCCACGGATTGTTGGTGGTGCCGTAGATCTCGTTGAAGCTCTGGATATCTCGCAGCGTCAACGGCACATTGGTCTTACCGAGGATCACCGCGCCGGCGGCCTTCAACCGCGACACCTGTACCGCGTCCTCGGCCGGTATATAGTCCCGCTGCGCTGGGATGCCCCAGGTCGTGGGCAGCCCGGCGATGTCGTAGGACTCCTTGACCGTTACCGGAATGCCGAGCAGCGGCCGGTCCTCGCCGCGGGCGCGCGCCTGGTCGGCAGCGCGTGCGGCGGCCCGCGCATTGTCGAAGTCCGGTACACAGATCGCGTTGATCGCCTTGTCGTCGCGCTCGATCCGGGCGATCGCCTCGTCGGTCAGTTCCTCCGAGGTCACCGCACCGGCACGCAAGGCAGCTGAAAGCTCTTCGGCCGACTGAAAATTCCACTCCATGAATCCGACGTTATTGGCCTGCGGCGGAGGACATAAAATGCCGCTTCGCACAACGGGAAAGTCGAACGGACTACCTGCATTGGTGAAGTCACGCACTCGTTGTGCCATCGAGGACGGTCCACCCCAGGTCACAGCGTCGGCAGTGGGCCAACTCCACTAGCACAGGACATGAAATTCCGCTTCGCACAACGGGATAGATGTCTCAATGCTCATCATGTTCGTCTCCGGCCACGGACTATTCGCCCGGCCGCCGGCCATGGCGACGCGCGGCGGGATCGGTGTCGGCCTGGAAGTTCAGGAGACCTTCATCGGACACCCGCGCGTACTCCGCGAGGCTGCGAACCGCCGTGTACCCGGACAGCTTCATCAGCATCGGTATGTCCGGTCCTGCCGGGCAGAAGCGCGCGACCTGAGAACGCACGCTTCAGCTGAAGCCAATTTGTGGCATCGCGTGACACGAAGGTCTGGCGGGATCGTCCAATCGCGATCTAGATGCCTTGGAAGGTCTGGTCGGCGATCATCGAGGAGCTGTTCAGCGTGAATGATGTCTCGAACGGACGAGCATCTGGAGTTCCGTCCAGCATGAGATTTCCAGTCGCCCGAAGAAGCGTAGAGGAAGCGATGTCTGACTGGACATCGATCGCGTTGACGTTGTACCCAGCCTGCGGGAATCGGACGAGCTGCTCGAAGATCGCCGTCGTGCCCACGTACGGAGTGTCCCCGACTGTGAGTTGCGCATCCTCGGCATACCAAAGCTCCAGTGTGCTCTGTCGGGCCGTGAGCTGCGCGAAGTAGAGGGTGGTGAAACTCCGTCCTCTCGAACGCTGAAACCGGACTGCCTCGAGATCCCGTTCTCGGTGCGGCGTGGCTGACATTTCGGTCTGGTCGTAGCGGCTAGAGCCGTCCCGGCTCGTTATGTCGTACCCCTAGCAGTGCGGAGCCCAGTCATGAGGTGTCCAGACCCTGTCGGTCCGCATTTGCCGCGGAGTTCTGCGGTTCTAGCGTTGGCGCAGTTTCGGCGCCGTTGATCAACATGAGTGGCGGCTGCCGAGGAATAGCGCGCTTCTGCAGGAAGGAAAGCAATGGGACCCAGGTGGGAACGATCGGCCATGAGCGGCTTGGAAATACTGTGTGGTCGTTGGGTGCATGCGCTGGCGGTGGTTGCCGTTGCCGCGGGTGTGGTCGTGGTGCCGTCGGTCGCGAATGCTGATGCGCCGTCGTCGATCACCGGGTCGTGGGCTGAGGATGATCGTACGGTGCAGTTGCGGGTGTATTCCGCTGCGATGCAACAGGACATCATGGTGAAGGTGTTGCGTCCGGCGGATCGGTCGACACCGCGGCCGACGTTGTATCTGCTGAATGGGGGTGGGGGTGGGCAGGACAGTGCGACCTGGCAGAAGAACACCGATGTGCTGAGGTTTCTCGCCGACAAAGACGTGAATGTGGTGCAGCCGGTGGGTGGTAAGTGGAGCTACTACACAGACTGGCGTGCGCCGGATCCGAAACTTGGTCTGTACAAGTGGAAGACGTTCCTCACCGAGGAGTTGCCGCCGCTGATCGATGCCGAACTCGATACCACCGGCGTCAATGCGATCGCGGGGCTGTCCACTTCGGGCACTTCGGTTTTGCAGTTGCCGATCGCGAAACCTGGTTTGTACCAGGCGGTTGCGGCTTACAGCGGTTGTGCGCAGATCAGTGATCCGATCGGGCAGCAGTTCGTGAAGCTCGCGGTGGAGGGTTGGGGCGGCGGCGATACGATGAATATGTATGGGCCGTCGAATGATCCGATGTGGGCGGCCAACGATCCGTACCTGCATGCAGAGCGGTTGCGCGGCATCCACCTGTTCATCTCTACCGGTACGGGCGTGCCCGGCATGTACGACGTCTACGACGGTACCCACATGCAGCCCGGGCCGCGTGGGTTCTTCAATCAGCTGGTGATCGGCGGTGTCATCGAATCCGCGGTGAGCTGGTGCACCCAGAACCTGCGCACCAGACTCGATCAACTGGGCATCCCGGCCACCTACGACTTCCAGCCCACTGGGACCCACTCGTGGGGGTATTGGCAAGAGGCACTGAAGACTTCGTGGCCGGTGCTGGCCGCGGGGCTCGGCCTACCTTCGTGATCGGCGCACCCGCCTGACACTGAAAGGCCCGCCGGGCGATCCTCCGGCGGGCCTTTCGGTATCACGAGTGTACGGGCGTCTTTATCAGGTGCGGTACGTGCGCGCGACCAGAGCAGAGCGCAGGTACCACAGCCCGGACGGCTGTGACGGGTCGAAGCCGGTGAGTTGTCCGATGCGCTTGAGCCGGTAATCGACCGTATTGGTGTGCACGTGCAGCACCCGGGCGGTGCGCTGGCGGTTGAGGTTATTGGCGATGTGGCGCTGCAGCGTCTCCAGCAGTTCGGGGTGTTCGTCCAGGGGGTCCAGCAGCGAACCGAGGTATTCGCGGCCTGGGCCCGGCCGGGTGAGCTGATATTCGAGGGCGAGTTCGTCGAAGCGGTAGAGCCCGGCCACCGCCTGCAGCCGCTGCACCATGTCCAGGAGTTCGTGGGCCTGGTCGGCGGCGTTCGGAATCTGTTCCGGCGTGGCCACGACCATGGTCGCGGTAATGCCGACCTGCGCGGCGTGCGCGAGCCTGACCACCACCGCGTCGAGTTCGTCGTTGTCGAATTGGGCCGAGGGGATCAGCACGGTGCCGCCGTCCACGCTCAGCAGCGACAGCGCGCTCGCTCCACATTGCGTGGCGAGTTCGGCCTGCAGCCGACGTAACTTGCGCCGGGCCACCACCTGGGCGTCGAGCATCGGATTGTGCTCGTCGCGATGCGCTGGAATGGCAACGGCGAGAACGTCATACGACTCCGCGATGGCAATACCGCATTCGCGGGCCATGGTCGAGGTGCTGTGCCCGCCGAGCAGCGCGGAAGTGAGCGTGTGCACGGCAGTGTGGTGCTCGCTGACGACGGCACGCAGCTCGCGGATGTAGGCCACCGAGATCGCCGAGGTGAGCTTATCGAGCAGTTCGATGACCATCTTGGCGCCGTCGACGAGATTGTCGTAGTCCTTGATCGTCGCACTGGACACCACCAGCTGGAGGCCCATCTGGAAGCCCTCGTGGATGGAATGCAGGATGGTGTCGATGGGCACGCCTTCGCGGGCCCAGCCCGCGGCATGGTCCTCGAGCCGCTGCACCTTCTCCGGGATGTCCTTGCCGTCGAGCATGCTGACCGCGATTTCGAGGCAGACGCGGGTGCTGGCGGTGAAATCGCCGGTAATGGCATCACCTGGCATCGTCGAGCAGGGGATGACGTTGTCCACGAAGTGGCCGACCATCTGTCGGGACAGCGCGCGGACATCCTTGAGTGGGGACGACATCGGCTTGCCCGAAAGGGTCAGGGTCGGCCTGATCGAGTGGTCGACGGGCATTGGCGACTCCTATTCGGCCACGGGTGTAGCTGTGTGGAGCATTCACACTAACTGCCCGAAGGGGCGTGTGGACTGGTTCGCATGGTTCTGTGAGAGTGCGCTATCCGGGCGGTCGGGCGCTTGTGACCGGTCACAGTGCGTCAGAGGAGCTACCGGCCGGTAATGAGAGCCGTCACATCTGCCGCCGGGACCAGAAGTTAGCCGGAAGTTCGGGCATGACGCAGGACCGGTTACCCGAGGTAAAAAAGGCGTTACGTGACTTTGTATTCCGCGCGAAATGTGCTAGAGCCCAGTGCAAAACAAAAGTACCGATGGGTCGGTTCGGAAACTCTGCATTCCACTCGGTGAACCGGGTGTGAACAGCGCATTTATTGACAGATGATTCCGCACCGCGGCGGGTGGGCGAATTGACGAATTATCTGTGACGGTGAACCGCGGAATGTATTGTCTCAGACGCAGCCTCGTCGGGTCCCATTTTTGGGCGACCTAGCCGAGTGCTTCGCATGTCGCATGACCGAATTAGCGAAACAGTTGCTGAAAGTTCGACCGCGCTCTGAGTCGGCGCTATTCACATTGCCAGTCGGAAATCGGCGGTGTACAGATGTGTGCATGCACCACTGTGATTGCTGACAGTTGTGCATATGGACGAAATATCGGACGTGACAGTCCTGATTGCCGTATCGGAGGGCAAGTGATCGCAGTCTCGGCTGACCGAGAATTCCGCGCTGACCAGCGAATATTACTGGCAAACGCGACGGATTCGATGGTTTGCACCCGCGTTGCGCGCAGGGTGTACGCGGCAGGTTCGAGCGCGTCGGAGGACGTGCGATGACCGGGTTGCATGATGTCGGTACACGGGTGCGTGAACTCTTTTCACGGGGATTGCAGGTGCCGTCGATCGATGTGAATACGCCGTTGCTGGATTATGGCTTGGACTCGGTCCGCTCAGCGGAACTCGTCATCGAACTCGAGCGTGCGTTCGGTATCGAGATCTCCGATGCCGAGGCCACGACCCTGCATACCGCGCGCGACGTAATCGACTGTGTGGTCGCCAAGTGTGCAGCCGACCGGAACTCTGGAATCGGAGCATAAGTCGTGTCGGCAGGCGTTCTGTTTTCGAAACAAATAAATTCCTCCGCCATTGTTTCCGAAGACGAATTATTCGATGACTTCGCCCGGCACAACCGTCCTGGACTGGCTCGGCTGCTACGCGCCTGCCATCTGGATGTCGTGTACGCGGGCGCCGAAAGTGACTACCTGATCCGGCCGGATGGGACCCGGGTTCTGGATCTTGTCGGCGGTTTCGGTGCGGCGCTGTTCGGGCACAACCATCCGGCGTTGGTGCGGGTGGCGACCGCGCAACTCAATCAGCAGATGCCGTTCGTCTCCCAGGGCAGTGTCCGGCCGGGGGCCGCCCGACTTGCCCGAAGACTTTCGGAGGCGGTGGCCGCCGAGAGCGGTCGCGAGCACGTGGTGACCTTCGGGTCCACCGGCGCCGATGCGGTGGAGGCGGCGATCCGGCACGCGGCGGTGGCGCATGCCCGCGCCCTCGACGATCTGGAGACCGAACTGCGGCGCGGCCTGCGCCGGGTTCGGCGCGACGGCCTGCACGATGTTCGTCCGATTGCCGCGGCCGACAACGGATCCGACGACGATGGCCGCTCGGTCGCCGAGATTCTCACCGAATCGCTGCGGGAGATAGACGAATTGCGGCGGTGCGGACCGGTTTTCGTCTCGCTGACCGGTGCCTTCCATGGCAAGACAGCCGGTGCCTTCGCCCTGACCGAGCAGGCCGATACGCCCGCGGACCTGGTGGTGCCCGGCCCGGAGCGGCGCAGGCTCGACACCTGGGACCCGGACGCGGTGGCCAATGCGTTCGCCGAGGAACTGCGGCCGGTATGCCGGATTACCTTCGATGGCGCGGGTCGGCCGGTGCGATCGTGGACCACGATCTCGCCGATCGCCGCGGTATTCACCGAGCCGATCCAGGGTGAGGGCGGTGTCCGGGAGGTTCCGGCCGCGACGCTGCTGGCACTGCGCGAGTTGGCCGATCGGCACACGGCGGCCTTGGTATTCGATGAGATCCAGTCGGGCATGGGCCGCACCGGAACATTCCTCGCCTCATCACCGTCGCAGGTGAGCGCGGACTACTACCTGCTCTCGAAATCGCTGGGCGGTGGGCTGGTGAAGATCTCCGCCCTGCTGGTCGACCGGCAACGCTCGATTGCCGACTTCGGCCGGTACCACACCTCGACCTTCGCCGATGACGATCTGTCCTGCGCGGTCGCCGACGCGGCACTGGACCTGTTGCGGGACAACCAGCTCCGGATCGCCGATACCGGCGCGCGGCTGCGATCGCGGCTCGACGCGGTGGCGCGGCGCTGGCCCGAGGAGATCGTCGCCGTGCGGGGGCGCGGGCTGTTGCAGGGCATCGAATTGTCGCCACCGGAACCGACATCCGCACTGCTGCGCGAGATCTGCGATCCGGAAATGTTCGGGTATGTGGTGGCGGGTTATCTGCTGCATGCCCACCGAATTCGCATGCTGCCAACACTTTCCGCGCCGACCACACTGCGCATTCAGCCCTCGGCGTTCCTCGCCGCCGCCGAGCTGGACCGGCTGACAGCGGCGCTCGACGATCTCGCCGCACTGCTGCACCGCGGCGACTACGCCCGACTGCTCGCACACTTGGCCGCACCGGTCAGCACGAATTGGCCGGTGCCGGAACGCAGGTCGCCATCGCGGCGGCGCACCAACGAGGTCGCCCGCGACTGGAACGCCCCGACCAGGGTCGTGTTCCTGGCCAATCTGCCCGACGCCGCGGATCTGCGCAGATTCGCACCGGAACTGTCCGAATGGTCCGACGGCCAATTCGCCGCCCTGTTCGAACGGTTGCGCGGGGTGGCTGAACCCTTCGAACTGACCAGACAGATCGTCACGTCGCCGACGGGCGCAGCGGTCGAGGTATGCCTGATCGCGGTGCCGATTTCGGCCGAACAGATCATCGAATGCCAGCGCGCCGGACATCGCGCCTGGCTGCGCGATCTGGTGCTGGAGGCGGTGGAGCATGCAATCACGTTGGGCGCCAGCGTAATCGGTCTCGGTGGGTACACCTCCATCGTCACCAATGCCTCGCGCGATGTCGTGGAGGACGCCGTCAAGGTGACTTCTGGTAATTCGCTCACCGCGGCCTGTGCCTACGAAATGGTTCGCGCCGAACTAGCCCGCCTCGAACCGGGGCAGCGCCGGATCGGTGTTCTCGGTGCGCTCGGCAATATCGGCGCGGTGATGGCGGAACTGCTTGTGCCGCTGGCTGATTCGGTGACCCTGGTCGGGCGTGCCGGGTCGGCGTCCCGGCTCGAGCGGGTGGCCGCGAGTCTGCCCGGCGTGGTGACGGTCAGTGAGGACCTGACCGCCCTGCGTACCTGTCGCATTGTCCTCACCGCCACGAATTCGGCCGTGCCCGTGGTCACCGCCGAAGCACTGGCCGACGACCATCCGGTGCTCGTGGTCGATCTCGCGGTCCCCGGCGATGTGGCACCCGCGGTGTCCCAGCAACCGAATATCACCCTGGTCTCAGGCGGCCGCATGGCGCTGCCGCTGGGCCAGACACCCCCGTTTCCCGAAACCGGGCTGCCCGCCGGGGTCGTCTACGCGTGTATGGCCGAAACCGTACTGCTCGGTTTCGAACCGCGCACGGCGAGTCCGTCCTATGGCGGCCTGACCGTGGCAGGCGTACGCGCCGCCCGCGACCTGGCCGCCCGTCACGATGTGCGCCCGGTTCTGCTTCCGACAGGAGCTTCCACCGTGTCCGAAACTCCCACCGCAGCTCCATTCGCCCCGATGTTCCTCGGCGCGGCCGATTTCGCACCGGACCACGCCGGCGGCAAGGCAGGGACTCTGCACGAACTGATCGTGGCCGGATTCGAGGTGCCGCCCGGCTTCGTCGTCACGGCCGATCTCGATCTGGCCGAGGTATCCGATGACGACCTGAAAGGCTGGGTCCGGGCGCTGGGCGGCTTCCCGGTCGCCGCGCGTTCGAGTGGTGTGCTCGAAGATCTCGATGACGCGAGTTTCGCCGGTCAGTACGAGTCGTACCTCGATATCACCGATGTCACGACCCTGCGCAAACATATCGAGCAGTGCCGAGAGTCGGTGCACAACGAGCGAGTTCGCACCTATCTGGCCAGGCGCGGCTATCACGAGGCCGGCGCCCCGGTCGCCGTTCTGGTGCAGCGTATGGTCGACGCGCGTTGTGCCGGTGTCGGTTTCAGCATCGACGCGCTCACTGGCATCGAGGACCACGCGGTGGTCGAAGCCTGCCGCGGACTCGGCGAACGACTCGTCTCCGGACATGTCACGCCGACCAGATACACACTGCGACTGTTCGACGGCGCGGTGGTCGAGCGGGCGGCGGGTGATGAGGATGTCGAGCTGAATGCCACCGCCACAGCCGAACTCGCCGCCCTCATGCTCGCGGTGCAGGCGCACCGGCACCGCCCGCAGGATATCGAATGGGCCATCGACGGCGACGGGAAACTGTGGCTGCTGCAGGCGCGGGCCATTACCGCGATCACCTGGCGTACCGATATCGACCAGTTCTCCGATGCCGATCTACGCGATGGCGGCGTCTCGGCGCGGGTCTGCACGCCGATGATGTTCTCGTTGTACGACAACGCTTTCCAGTACTCGATGCAGCGGTTCTTCGAGCGGTTGAAGCTCGCCGAACCGGGCGTGGAACCGGACTGGATGGCCATGTACTACGGCCGCGCCTACTGGAATGTCAGTGCGGTGAAGAAGTGCTTCTTCCGCATCCCCGGCTTCGACGAACAGCATTTCGATGACGACCTCGGTGTGCTCAACGACTACGGTCCCAACGGTCCGCACCGCACCCCGACGAATGCGAAGACGATCGCCAGGGCGCTGCCCGCGGCGCTGGCCGTGCAGAAGAGCTACCAGGATCAACTGGCTGCGGTCGACGCATTCGCAGCGGAATGGCCCGCGAAATACGCGGTGTGGCGCGAGCGAGTACGCGAACTGCCACAGACCGACCAGGCCACCTTCGTCGCGGATCTGGCGGACTGCCTGCTCACCTTCCATGCCGCCACCGAGCGCACCTACTTCACCACCATCTACAACAACTCCAGCGTCCAGACCGACTTCAAGCAACTGCTCGACAAGGTGGATGCCGCGACCGGCGCGACCACCTCGGCCATCGACCTGATGGGCGGGCTCGCCGATATCAGCCATATGCAGTTGCAGCGCGGCATCGTCGAATTGCACCGGGTAGCAAGCGATCACGGCCTCGACAGTCCCGAGTGGGTTGAGGCGCTCGGTGCCTTCCTCGACGAGCAGGGCTTCCATGCCGACGCGGAGCTGGACCTCACCAGCCCGCGCTGGTCGGAGGCGCCCGAGCGGGTGCGCTCGATGATCGCGGTCATGCTCGAACACGGCAACCCGCCCGCGGATCCGGATGTGACGCTGGTGGATCAGCGCAAACGCTACGAAGACGAACTCGCCGGGGTGCGCGCGCGGGTACGGGCCAAGCCGCTCGCACGGGTGAAGCACGCCAAGGCTTTGGATAAGCAGGTCGAGCGGATGCGCCGGTATCTCGTCGCGCGCGAGCGCATGCGGGAGTTCTCGTCGCAGTGCTACGCGGTCGTGCGCGCGTATGTCGTGGAGGCGGGGGTACGCCTGGCTGCGGCCGGCACGCTCGAGCAGGCCGATGATGTGTTCCAGCTGTCGATCCATGAGCTGTGCGATTTCACGGCCGGGCGGGTGGATATCTCGACGCTCGCACCGCAGATCGTGTATCGCCGTGCGGTGTACGCGGGCTACCGGGACCTGGTACCACCGCATGAGCTCGGCGGCGGAGTCACCGTGGGCGCGGTTCGCGAGATCGGCGAGGGCGATCTGACCGGACTCGGCTGCAGTCCCGGCATCGCGGAGGGCACCGCGCGAGTGATCACTTCGCTGGCCGATATCGACCAGCTGCGCGAGGGAGACATCCTCGTAACTCGGTTTACCGATCCTGGGTGGACACCCGCGCTCGGGTTGGTTTCCGCCGTGGTGACCGAAGTGGGCGGCATGCTCTCGCACGCGGCGGTAATCGGGCGCGAATACGGAATACCGGCGGTGCTGAATGTCGCGGGTGCGACAACCGCAATCCGCTCTGGTCAGCGGATCCGAGTCGACGGCGGTGTGGGGGTCATCAGCGTGCTGGAGGCTTCGTCCGAGCCGGTTGCGCCGCCGTCCGGTCGAGGCAACCACGCGCAAACTTTCGATGTCAGCGCGGAACCGCAGCAGGCGCGGGAGCGTCCGCGCCCGGTCCCCGACGTGCCGCAGGCACCCGAACCGGGTGAGCCCGCCGCGCCTGTGCGTGCGGTGCCGAGACTGCCAACTGAGCCCAAGCAACAACCCCAGCCCCCGGAGCGCCCACGCCCGGCGGCCACCAGAACGGATGAACCACTGACCGCACGCAAACGCCTGATCTGCATCGCCGGTGCCGACGGATCGGGCAAGACCACCCAAGTGGCCCGCATCGCCGCGGAATTCGAGGCGCAGGGCCAAAGCGTTGCCGCCGTGACCATTTGGGACGCATTCCTCGATCCGAAGGTCTCCTCGAAGCTGCCGTGGCGCAGTCCGGCCGAGATCTACGGCTACCTGAAACTGCTGTCCCCGCTGAGTCGCGCGCACTTCCTGTTCCACGCCATGCAGTTGTCCTTCGACCTCGCCGCCGAACGCGGTTCGGACATCCTGTTGGCAAATGCCTACTGGTACAAGTACTTCGCCACCGAAGTCGCGCACGGCGGCGATCCGGCGGTGCTGCGCAAGCTGGCGGCTGGATTCCCGGAACCCGATCGCACCTTCTATCTCGCGGTGAGTCCACAGGACGCATTGGGGCGCAAGCAGTTGCGCAGCGACTACGAGAGCGGCTACGGCGATGAGGAGACCTTCCTGACCTTCCAGCGGCGCAGTCACGATGCGCTGGAGGCCTTGTCGGAGGAATTCGGGTGGATCCGCCTGGACGGTACCGACACCCCCGCCGACATCACCAAGGCCGTTCTCGCTCAACTGCGGGAGGACGACCGGTGACCCGCCGCGTCGCGATCGTCGGCATCGATGGTTCGGGCAAATCCTCGGTCATGGCGCGGCTGCGCGAATTGGCCCCGGGTACCGGCTCTTTCGCCTCGATGACCTGCCCGGACTTCCACAACACCAGGAATGTGCCGTTGACGGATCTTTCCGAGCAGCTCAAGGCCTTCAGCATCGGATGCGATGAAATCGGCAGCCTGGAAATGAAGGCCACCGCGATGTATCTGCAGATGACGCTGTTCGGTCCGGTCGAGCGGCATTTCCTGACCACCTGGTCGCCGGATGTGCTGGTATTCGAGCGGCATCCGCTGATCGAATTGCTGGTCTACGGCCCGCTGTATGTCGCGCTGGCTCGCCCGGAATGGAACGGTCTCGATCGCGCCGAGGAGATCGCGGCCGTGTTGGAGTGCCACCGGCCGGGCACCTTCGACGACATCCTCGCTTGGCAGCGGTCGGAATCCACCCGGCTCGGCAGCTCCCCGAATATCTGGGACCTGCTGTCGGAGATCGCGGATCTGGTGCGCCGCGACATTACCGAAACCGTCCCCGGCTTCGCCGAACGCTTTCGCACCACACTGCCCGACGCCGTGCTGTGGCTGGACGCACCACCGGTACAGGCCGCGGCACGGTGCGCGCAACGTTCGGGAAACGGGCCGAAAGAGGCCCATGAAACAGCAGAGCGGCTCGGAGCCCTGCGTGAGGGATATCTACAGGTGCGCGACACCCTCGCGGTGGCCTTCCCCGAAGTGGGATTCCACCGCATCGACACCGGCGACGGCGTCGATCTCGAGGAGTCGGTCCGCGCCTGCGTGACCGAAGGGAAGTTACTCGGGTGAGTACACAGGCAAGTACCCCGGCCACCGAGATCGAGGCGCGGGTGCGCGCCATTGTCGGTGAGGTGCTGTGGGTTTCGGCGGACGAGATCGACGCGTCCGCGCAATTGATCGACTACGGACTGGATTCGCCGACCGCGATCGAGCTGACCATTCAGCTGGAGCAGGCATTCGGCATCGTCATTCCGGAAGATGCTGCGGCACAGTTGAATACCGTCGGCGAGATCGTGCGTTACGTGCGAGGTGAGCAGTGACGGCATTGGTTCCTCAGCACCCGACGATCGTGCATGCGCTACTGGCCAATGCCGGGAGTGCAGCGTTGGCACCGTCGACGATTTTCGTACCGGAGCGCGGCGACTCGGACGGTGAAATTGCCTGGCGGCATGATGATCTCGCGTCCGCAGCAGGCAGGACCGCGGCGGCGTTGGCCGCCGAGGGTGTCGAGCCGGGGGATCGGGTGATGCTGTGTCTGCCCACCTCCCCGGAGTTCGTCACGGCGTTCTTCGGTGCGCTGCTGCTCGGTGCGGTGCCGACCGCGGTGGCGACGCCGGGCGGGTTCGGTTCGGCGGATATTTTCCGCGACAAGTTCACTCGGCTACTCAGTTATCTGGAACCAGCGGCGGTGGTCGCGACCCGGTCGGTACTCGCAGGGGGAGAACTGCCGGACGCCGTGGCCGCCATCGATGGCGATGTACTGCACGCCTGGGCTTGTTCACCCGACGCGCCGACGCTGGCACCCAGACTCCCCGAACCGGAGGATCTGGCATTCATCCAGGCGACCTCCGGTTCGACGGGAACACCGAAGGGCGTGCAGATCACCCACGCGAATCTGGCGGCCAACTGCGAACAGATCGCACAGGCAGCCGCGATGGGTGCGGGTGACACGTGGGTCGGCTGGCTACCGCTGCATCACGATATGGGCCTGATCGGCGGATTCCTGACGCCGGTATTCCGCGGCATCGATGCGGTGCTCATGCCACCGAGCCGATTCCTGCGCAGTCCGGGGGACTGGCTGCGTGCGGTCGGCCGGTATCGCGGGACATTCACGGCGGCACCGAATTTCGCGTACGGATATGCGGCGGCCCGGGTTGCCGACGCCGAACTCGAGGGCGTGGATCTGTCGAGTTGGCGGTTCCTGTTCTGCGGCGCCGAGCCGATCCATCCGCCGACCGTGCAGAGCTTCGTAGACCGGTTCGCGGCTTGGGGACTGCCGAAAGACGCGCTGGTGCCCTGCTACGGCATGGCCGAGGCATCCCTTGCGGTCACCGTGAACCGCCCGCACGCGCCGGTTGCCTACGACTCGGTGTCACGTCGCGCGCTGACCGGAAACGGTGTGGCCCTGGATATTTCGGAAGACGACGTCGATGCGATGAATATCGTCGACTGCGGCGCACCGCTGCCCGGTACCGAGGTGCGCATCGTCGACGCGGACGGCGTGGTGTGCGGTGCGGACGTCGTCGGTCGCATCCAATTCCGCGGCCCGTCGATGACCATCGGCTATTTCCGGCTGCCCGAAGAGACCGCAGCGGCCACTCGGGACGGCTGGTGGGACACCGGCGATATCGGCTACCTCCGCGACGGTCGGCTGCGCATCACCGGCAGGCACAAAGACCTGATCATCATCCGCGGCGCGAACTACCTGCCCACCGATTTCGAGCTCGCCGCACAGGAAGTCGCTGGTGTGCGGCTAGGTGGTGTCGCGGCCGTTGGTCACTCCGATATCCGAGGGCTTTCGGAGGAATTGCATCTCATCGTCGAATCCGGTGCGGAGGCAACCGAACACGACGCTTTGCGCCGAGCGGTGCGCGTCGCGGTGAGCAAGCGCACCGGTGTGCTGCCCGCCGGGGTTCGGGTGGTGCCGCCGCGCAGCATTCCGAAGACCACGAGCGGCAAGGTGCAACGCGCGGAGGCCCGGCGGCTGTTCCTGGTCGCGGACGATCTGGTCGGTGCCGGGGGCGCGGCATGAGCGAGCGCAGTGAGCGAACAATCAACACAGCCGTGATCACGGTCATGATGGAGCCGATCGTGAGCGAGGCGCAGTCATGAGCGAACGCAGTGAGCGAACAATCAACACAGCCGTGATCACGGTCATGATGGAGCCGATCGTGAGCGAGGCGCAGTCATGAGCGAACGCAGTGAGCGAACAAT
>NZ_JBFANH010000002.1:454778-492615 GCF_040674755.1 Nocardia sp. NPDC049737
ATCAACACAGCCGTGATCACGGTCATGACGGAGCCGAGCGCCAGCGAGGCGCAGTCATGAGCGTGCAGCCGAAGTTCGGCGGCCGACGGCTCGGCGGTCCGGTACTGCGACATCCGCTCGGTGCGTATCCGGAGTACCGCGCCGACCCGCTCGCGCTGTTCTATGAACAGGCTGTCGCACACCGCGGCAGCGTCCGGCTGCGCCTGGTGCATCAGCAGCTGCATCTGCTCGTCGAGCCGGAGCACATCAATCAGGTCCTGGTCGCCAATGCGGCCAAGTACGAGAAGGGCATCAGCTATCAGAGTCTGAACTACCTGCTCGGACCCGGACTGCTGACCAGCGGCGGCGAACTCTGGAAACGCCAGCGCGCGCTGATCAAACCCGCATTCTCCCGCCGCCACGTCGACACCGAGATTCCGCTCATGGTCGAGTGTGGACAGCGCATGCTCGATCGTCTCGATGCGTACGCGGCGACGGGCGCGGTTTTCGACCTGGTCCCCGAGGTGATGGGCTTCGCGGCGGATGTGGTTTGTCGCGCGGTCATGGGCTCCGATATCGACGGTGTGCTGCCCCAGATCGAAGACGATGTGCGCGAGGGTGTTTCGTGGGTGATGCGGCATATGGCCGCGCCCATTCAAGTGCTGCCGAATGTGCCGACGCCAGCTAATCGCCGCTTCCACGGTGTTCGCGAACGACTACATCGCGTGGTGGACAGCGTCATTCAGCGACACCGGGACGCCGATGCCGAAACGACGTCCCTGCTGGCTCGACTCCTCGCGGCCCGCGATGATGCCGGGCACGCCATGGATGACGCGCAGCTGCGTCATGAGGTGCTCACCTTCCTGCTCGCGGGACACGAGACTACCGGCGGCGCGATGGCGTGGACCATCTACGAACTGGCCCGCAATCCAGCGGTGTTCGCGCGGGTGCGCGACGAGATCGATATGGCGCTCGCGTTGACCGATGGCGTCGATTGGGCGCTACCCGCGCTGGAGCTGACGGGACGCGCGATCGACGAGGCGATGCGCCTGCATCCGCCCGCGTGGGCATTCAGCCGCACCGCTATCGAACCGGACAGCTTCGACCGCTTCGATCTGCAACCGGGCGCGATCGTGGTGATCAGCCCGTTCGTCAACCACCGCTTCCCCGAATTCTGGGATTCACCACTGACCTTCGACCCGGACCGGTTCACCAAGGAGCAGACCAAGGCCCGCCCACCCTTCCGCTACTTTCCCTTCGGCTGGGGCGCACATCTGTGCGTCGGCCAACATATGGCGCTGACGGAGGTGCGTGTCGGCATCGCAATGCTATTGGCCCGCTACGACATCCAACTCGTCAACGGGATGCGGGTTCGGGAAAACCCGGAGATCTCCAATACCCCCGATCCGGTACTCGTGCGGCTCACCCGGCGTGCGCCCGCGGTGCCGACGGCCACGACCATGCAGGAGGCCGCGCAATGACCGGAACAACCGTCAGCGATTTCGCACTGGCCGCTGATGCGACGATGGCGGCGCAAGTGGGCGCCAAGGCTGCGAATCTCGGCAGGCTGGTGGCGGCGGGCCATCGCGTACCACCGTTCGTGGTGCTGAGCGCCGCCGCGTGTGCGCGCATCCTCGAACCGATCCGTGCAGCCATTGCCGAGGCGCTGGATTCGCTCGATCACACCGACACTGTGTCGTTGCGTGCGGTGTCGGGAGAGATACGCACGATCATCCTGGCTCAGGAAATCCCGGCGGCGATCAATACCGAACTGGGCGCTAATGTGCGCGAAATCGTGAACCGCACACCGCAACCCGAGGTTCGGCTGGCGGTACGGTCCTCGGTGAGCGGTGAGGATTCGGCGACGGACTCCTTCGCGGGCCAACTCGACACCTTGCTGAATGTCGCCCCGGCGAACGTATCGGCGGCCGTGCTGGAAGTGCTCGCTTCCGCCTACTCGGAGCGATCGCTGTTCTATCGAGTACATCGTGGACTGGACAACACCGAGATCGACTGCGCCGTCCTGGTTCAGGTGCTGATCGACAGCGCGGTCTCCGGCGTCGCCTTCAGCTGCAACCCGCAGACCGGCGACCCGGGCGAGGCCGTCGTCTCGGCAGCTCTGGGTCTCGGCGAAGGTGTGGTAGCTGGGACCGTGGAATGCGATACCTATTTCGTCGACACCGCCGCGGGCACGATCGTGTCCCGCTCGGTGGCCGAGAAGCAGAGCCGGGTCGTGGTTGCTGCCGACGGTTCCGGCACCGTCATCGAACTGATCGCCGCCGTCACCGAACAGGCACTCACCGACGCGCAGGTGGTCGAACTCGTCGGTACCGCAATGGGATTGGCCGAATCCTTCGGCGCGCCACAGGATATCGAATGGGCCTATGACGCCGAGGGCGTGCTGTACCTGCTCCAAGCCCGGCCGATCACCGCGACCGGTGCCCGCGAAACAATTTTCGACAATGTGAATGTCGCCGAGTCATATCCCGGTCTGTCCAGCCCACTGACCTTCTCGATCCTGCGGAATGCCTATGAGCAGGTATTCCGGGCCTGCCACAAGGATTTCGGCGCCACCGACGCCATCGTCGAACGCAACGCAGCGAGCCTCTACCCCTATCTGGTCGGCACCGCACACGGCCGCATCTACTACAACATCAGCAACTGGTACCGGCTATTCCTGCAGATACCGGGCATGGAGTTCGCCATCGAAGGCTGGGAGGCGGCACTCAATATCGAGAACCGCTACCAGCGCCGGGCCGCGCCGAAACGCGGTCTGGCCAGGGCGAACATGTATCTGCTGCGGCTACGTATCGCCGTCGTCATCACCGTTGGCTGGTTGCGGCTTCCGCGGCGGCTGCGCGCGTTCTTCACCGAACTCCAGAACTTCACCGCAGAACTGGACCACCGGCTGGACCCGGAAACGCCGGAGCGGGAAAGAGATCCGGAAGCCCTGCTCGAGTGGATGGAACGTTGCTTGCACGAACTCGTACCGGCCTACGCGGTACAGATCTTCAATGACTTTCTGGCCCAGCAGATGTTCCACGTCGTCGGTCTGCTGCTGGAACGCGAAGGCCTCACCGAAACAGCCGCCATCACCTTGCGCAATGAATTGTTCTGCGGCGAAGAGGGAGTCGACAGCGTCGACCCGGTCCGCTCGGCGCTCGCCCTGACCGCAACGGTCCGGGCGGATACCGCACTGCGTGAGCTGTTCGAAGGACCGCTGGAACCGCATGAGGTATGGAAAGCCTTGGCACAGCGCGAATTCGCCGATTTCCGCAGTGCATGTCTGCGGCACATCGCCCTGTTCGGCGACCGCACTGTCGACGAGCTGAAGCTGGAAACCGATCCGCTGGGCGAACATCCGGATCGACTGGTCCCCATGCTGCGCAACTACCTGCGTGGCGGTCAGAACATCGACGAAATGGCGGCCCGCGAGAAGCGGATCCGGCGCGACGCGGAGCGCACCGCTGCGAAACTGTTCCGTGGCAAGCTCCCGCAACGGTTGGCATTCCGGTTCGCACTCGGCCGCGCACGCGAGCACGTGAAACAGCGCGAGAATATGCGGCTGGGCCGCAGCCGCTCCTTCGGCCTGGTCAAGCGGGTCTTCCGGGAATACGGCAGGCAGCTGCACGCCGCCGGATTACTCGAGGATCCGCGTGATATCTTCTGGCTCACCTATGAGGAGATAGCGGCCCTCACACGTGGCACCGCGGTCGATACAGATGCGTCGCGTACGGTCGCCACACGCAAGAGTGATCACGAGCGGTGGCGCACCGAGCAGCTGCCGTCCCGAATCGTCACGGCAGGAATCGCGGCCGTCGGCATCAACGATCCGACCTTCGACCATCCCGCTCCTACCGGCGATTCCGGCAGTGTGTTGCACGGAATCGGTTGTGCGCCAGGCCGAGTCGAAGCCCCGGCACTGGTGTTGACCAATCCGGAACCGGATGTGGTCGTCGATGGTCAGATCCTCGTCGCATCCAGCACCGATCCCGGTTGGGTCTTCCTGATGGTGGCCGCCGGGGGATTGGTCAGCGAAAAGGGCAGCCCGCTCTCCCACACCGCCATCATCGGCCGCGAACTCGGCATCCCCACCGTCGTCGGCGTTCCCGGTGTCACCCGGTTGGTCGCCAGCGGGGATGTGCTGATTCTCGACGGTAAGGCCGGAACCGCAACCATCGTTCAGGAACACAGCTCATGACATCTACGGCAGCCGCACCGCACGACACCGCACACGGCGAGAACTTCAGCCTCGAGCATTACCTCGATCCCGCCGCGCACACCTTCGAACAGCGCTTCGAGGAGTTCCGGCCCTATGTCGCCAACGCACGCGGCACCGGATTCGTCCTCCGAGAGATCACCGGACCGGCGGGTCCGGTCGTGCGGGTCCGCGATCCCGATGGTGGCGCGGTCCGCGACCTGATCATGTTGGGTTCGAACAACTATCTCGGCCTCGGCAACGAACCGGAGATCGTCGAGGCCGCTGTCCGCGCCGTGCGCGAATTCGGTGTCGGCCACGGCGGGCCGCCACTACTCAACGGCACCACCTCGGTGCACCGGCGGCTGGAGGAACGCCTCGCCGAGACCAAGGGCTGCGAATCCGCGCTGGTATTCTCCTCCGGCTACGCCGCCAATGTGGGCTGGGTGACCGGTCTGCTGCGCAAGGGCGACATCCTGCTCTACGACGAGCAGAGCCATGCCAGCCTCTACGACGGCATCCAACTCGGCCGGGTCCGCTCGATGGCCTTCGAGCACAACGACCTTCGACATCTGCGACACCGGCTCATGCAGATCCGCTGGCGCAATCCGGGCGCCAACATCGTGGTCGCCGTCGAGGGCGTGTATTCGATGGACGGCGATATCGCACCGCTGCCGGAGATTCGGGCGCTGTGCGATTCGTTCGGGGCCTGGCTGGCCATCGACGACGCGCACGGCACCGGTGTGCTCGGCGCGAACGGCCATGGCACCGCGGAACATTTCGGTATGGGGGCCGGATCGGTCGAGCTGTACATGGGCACGTTCTCGAAGGTGTTCGCCACCACCGGCGGTTTCGTCGCCGGTTCGAAGGATCTGGTGGACACGCTGCGGTTCTTCGCGCGCTCGTACATGTTCTCGGCATCGCTCGCACCTGCGGTCGTCGCCTCGGTACTCGCCGCTATCGATTTCATCGACACACATCCGGAGCGGATCCGCCAATTGCACGACAATGTCGACTACTTCGTGCGGGAACTGCGCCGAATGGGTTTCGCGGTCGATCCGCAGACCGCGATCATCCCGATCCTGGTGCCGCAGCGCCTCGCCGTAGCCGAGGTCGTCGCGGCATTGCATGCCGAGGGCGTGTTCGTCAACGGCGTCGAGTTCCCGGCCGTGCCACGCGAACAGCAGCGACTACGGGTCAGCATGATGGCCACGCTCAGCCGCGCTCAGCTGGATTTCGCGCTGGAGAAGATCTCGGCCGTGGCCCGCCGCTTCGCCTTCCACCCCGAACAAATCGGTCCCACCGAAGAAGGAATCCGCTGATATGACCGGAACCGAAATCGCCGCGGGCGGCACGGCTTCCGAACGCCTGCTGGTGCATGCGGCACTGGCCGAACCGAATCAGGACGAGCGCGCCGCATTGGCTCAGCTCGCCCACGAGATCACCGACTGGTCAGAGGTTTTCGAACTCGCCGAGCTCAATGCGACCGTCCCACTGGTGCAGCGCCGCTTGGAATCCGAGGAACTCTACGACCTCGTTCCCGAACTGGTGCGAGCACATTTCGCCAGCGTGACCGATCACATTGCCGCCGTGAACGATCGACGCCTGGCCGGTGCCCGTGAACTGTTGCGCCGTTTCGACGAACGCGGTGTGCGCTGCGTGGTGCTCAAGGGCATGTTGTTCTCGGCGCAGATCTACCACGACCCGCGCTACAAGCGGATGAACGACCTGGATATCCTCGTCGAACTCGACCAGGTCGACACCGTTATCGACATCTACCGGGAGCTGGGCCTTTTCGCCACGTCCGAACTGCTGGGCAAGGCGCCGAAGGTCCGTGCCGAACGCTCGCACCACCTGCCGTCGTTCGTCTCCCATGACGGATCACTTATCGTCGGAACGCACTGGGGCCTGATCACGCCGCTGGCCCCGTACACCGTCGACTACACCGCGATCTGGAAGCGCGTGCGGCGCATCGACTTCTACGGTGTGCCGGCCTGGGCCATGTCGCACGAGGACAACCTGCACCACCTCGGCATCCACCTGCCGTACTACAAGACCGGTGTGCGCGAGCTCGCCGACATCTGGAACCTGGCCCGCAACGCCGATGACCTCGACTACGATCTGCTGGCCGGTGAAATCGCCAAGGCAGGCAGCGAAAGCTTGATGTACCACGCCCTTTCGCTGGCCGATCGACTGGTTCCCGTCCCGGATTTCGCCGCATTGATCGGCTGGATCGCGCCGAAGATCAACCGCTTCACCCGCTACGACACCGCGCGCAAGACCGCAGATATCCATGCCCTGCTGCGCAGCCGCTCCACCCACACCTCACGCATCGAAAAGGCATATACCGAATTCAATATGACCGCCGTCGCGAGCGAGAAGCGCGATCGTTTCGGTCGCCTGTGGTCGGACCTACTGCTGGTGCCCGGTGCGGAGGCGCGCAAGATGAGTTCACTGCGCGACCCGGCGCCGCTATCCGATCTCGGCGCGCGAATCTCCGCTCCCTACCGGCTGACGCGGGTGTTCCAGCGCGATCTGGGCCGCTGGCTGTTCCCAGCGGCTCTGGCCAAGACAGTCTTCGATCTCGGTG
Source organism: Nocardia sp. NPDC049737 (assembly GCF_040674755.1). Classification (NCBI taxonomy): domain Bacteria; kingdom Bacillati; phylum Actinomycetota; class Actinomycetes; order Mycobacteriales; family Nocardiaceae; genus Nocardia; species Nocardia sp. NPDC049737. The sequence goes on from NZ_JBFANH010000002.1 coordinate 461,546, forward strand.
CCGCATATGGTTCGGAACTGGCAAGCCGGGCCGGAATCAGTACGAGTGCAACCGAGCGTCCCGGCATCGACGAATACGCGGCGCGGCTGGGCCTGACCCGCGCCGATCTACAAGCGGTACTGGACAGCCAGGAATGAACCGCACAGTGCTGTGGGACCTGGACGGCACCTTGGTGCGGTTGCATCGACGCCGGTTCAAGACACTGATGCCGCTGGCGGCCGCGCAGGCATTTCGCGAGTTGGCCCCGCCGCATCGGTTCCTGGGTGTCCTGTCGGGCGTGCTGAAGCAGGTGCGGGCCAACGACACCGAGCACACCAACACCGAGCTCATGGTCCGGTTGCTCGCCGACCGGCTGGACCTTGCACCCGATGCGGTGGCGACCCAATTGAAGAGCCTGGCGGAGACGGGCTTTCCGCGCCTGCGTCGCTGTTTTCCGCCGGTGCCGTCGGCACTGGATACCGTGACCCGGCTCCACGAAGCGGGCACGGTACAAGTGGTTGCGACCAACCCGCTGTGGCCGGACAGCACGGTCACCACCCGGCTCGGCTGGGGCGGCTACGACCCGTCCGCGTTCGCCTTCCGAACCAGCGGCGAGAATATGCGCCGCTCGAAACCACGCATCGAGTTCTATCGAGAACTCCTCGACCGGCTCGGCGCGGAACCGGGGGAGTGCGTGATGATCGGCAACGACGCCGTCAATGATGCACCGGCGGCCCGAATCGGGATCCCCGTCTTCCTGGTGAACGTGGCGGAATCGGCTGTCCCACAGGGATATTCGGGGCTTGTACGTACGGGGGATTGGCCTCGGCTACGCGAGTGGCTGGGAATCGAGGAGGAATCATGCTCGTCGTCCTGAATCCACAGTCCAATGCCGGGACGGCGCTGCAGCGGTGGCGCCCGGTAGAAAGCGTTCTGCGCGAACGGAATGCCGCTCTGACCATCGAAATGCCCAGTGACGCGGAACAAGCCACGAAATTGGTGCGGGCCGCTCTCGAGTCGGATCCGCCCGAGGTGATCGTCGCGGCGGGCGGCGACGGCATGCTCAACCTGGTCCTCAACGCGATCATGGACTCGGCGACCGATCGCCCGCGGCAGGGGGCGGAAGCGATCGCTTTGGGCGCGATAGGTCTGGGCAGTTCCAACGACTTCCACAAACCGGTGCGAACCAGTATCGCCGATATCCCGGTTCGGCTCGGCACACCCGAGCTCGTCGATGTCGGCAAGGCCACGATGCTCCTCCCGGACGGCACCCGAACGGTCCGCTACTTCCTGCTCAATGCGAGTATGGGACTCGTAGCGGCGGGCAATCATTCGTTCAATCAGGCGCGCGGGCTGATCGGCTGGCTGAAATCCCGCAATGTCGAGGCGGCCATACTCGCCACCGCACTGAGCAATATCGCCACCCACAAGCCACTCGCCATCCAACTGCGCGGATCCGACTGGGTGCACACCGCACCGATCACGAATGTCGGTGTGCTCAAGAGCGTGCACTTCGCCGGTGGCATGTACTACGACACACCGGTAACCAGCGCGGACGGCATGTTCGATGTGAATATCTGGAAAGCCGCGGGACGGGCACGAATACTGCGGCTCATCGCAGGTCTCTACCGCGGCAAGTTCAGGGGTCGCGCACTGGCCACCTGCCGTCGCGATACCGCGGTGGAACTGCGGCCCGCCGCACCCGCGCCGCTCGAATTGGACGGTGAGATCACGATTGTCGAATCGGCGCGGTTAGAGGTGCTGCCGCGTGTGTTGCAGGTGTGTGCGCTGTGACCGTTGTTCTGGTGACCGGCGCGGCCAACGGTATGGGTGCGGCGACCGTCGAATACCTCGCGTGCGTCGGCTATACGGTCGAGGGCAGCGACAAAGTCGGGCGGGACGGTGTGAGCGCGGTCGATGTCAGCGATACCGAGGCGGTGCGGAGTTGGGTGAAATCCGCGCACGTACGACACGGCCGCATCGATGCTGTGGTCACCTTCGCCGCCTACGGCATTGTCGGTTCGGTGGAGGAGACCGATCCGGACGAGGCCGCGGCGCTCATCGATACCAACGTGATCGGCACCCACCGCGTGCTGCGCGAAGTGCTGCCGATCATGCGTGCGCAGGGCCGCGGGCGGGTAATCGTGGTGAGCTCCGGTGCGGGCGCCATCGCCGAACCCTATGGCGGCTGGTACTCGGCTACCAAGTCCGCCATCGAACGTCTCGGCGAGGCGATGCGGATGGAGACCGCTGGCTTCGGCATCCACGTATCGGTGCTCGCGCCGGGATGGACGGTCACCCCGATCATCGATTCCGCTGCGCGCGTTGCCGTTCCGATCGAGGCATACACGGCCGATCGGACTTCGGTGCTGGCGCGCGTCACCGGATATCTGCAGCACGGACAGTCCGCCGAGACGGTAGCCAGGAAGGTGCGGGCAATCCTGGAAGCACCCGAACCACGCCAAACCTACCTGTGCGGCAGCGATGTTCGGCTCTCGTTCTGGACCCGACGATTCACGCCCGCTCGGGTCTATGAACGGCTGGTTCGCCACTACTACGGCTTTTGACAGGAGCATTCACGGGCGGTACCGGTAGTATCGCCTCGGCCGCACGGGCTCCCAAGAAAGCGGGGGCTTGTCCGGCACGTGCCGTTCGCTGGATGGTTTTGCAGTAGCACATCTGCCGACGACACGGCAGGAAAGGCAGCGATGAACAACCGATAGGGGCAGGCGATGGCACCGGCTCTGAGATGTCTTGTCTGGGAATTGGACAACACCCTCTGGGATGGTGTCGTCTGCGACGCAACCAGCAGCGCACCACGCCCCGCCGCCCTGCGCACGCTGCTGAAGCTGAGCGAGCGCGGCATCTGGCATGCCGTAGCCAGCCGTAGTGACCGCGACCTCACCCTCAAAAAGCTCTATCGACACGGGCTCTACGACATGTTCTCGGCCATCGAGATCGGCTGGGGCCGCAAATCCGCGTCGCTATTGCGGATCGCGCACACTCTCGGCTTGGAACTGGACACCGTCGGGTTCATCGATGCCGAGCCGGTGGAACGAGCCGAGGTCACCCGAGCGCTCCCACGCGTGCGCTGCTACGCCGCCCGCAATGCCGATGTGCTGCCCGCACTTCCCGACTTCCGCCCGGTGCTGCGCACGGGCCCGTCTCCCACGCCGCCCATGGGATTCGCGAGCGTCAGGGGGTAGCGCCCCATTCGGCTGGGCCGCCATCGTTGATCGTCGAGACGCTGGGCCGCCAACTGAGCCTGCTGACAGCGGTCGAATCGCGGGGCCGATCGGCGTGGTCGGCAGCGGTGGAGATACGGGCGGGGAATGATGTGGCCATGGCGAATGATCCGAACGGTCCCGATATCAAGCCGCGTAGTCGCGATGTCACCGATGGTCTGGAGAAGACGGCCGCCCGCGGGATGCTCCGGGCGGTCGGCATGGACGACGGCGACTGGGGGAAGTCGCAGATCGGTGTGGCCTCCTCGTGGAATGAGATCACGCCGTGCAATCTGTCGCTGGACCGGCTGGCCAAGGCGTGCAAGGAGGGAGTGTTCGCGGGCGGCGGGTATCCGATGGAATTCGGGACAATTTCGGTCTCCGACGGCATCTCCATGGGACATGAGGGCATGCATTTCTCGCTGGTATCGCGCGAGGTGATCGCCGACAGCGTGGAAACCGTGATGCAGGCCGAGCGGCTCGACGGTTCTGTGCTGCTGGCCGGATGCGATAAATCCTTACCCGGCATGCTGATGGCGGCGGCGCGGCTGAACCTGGCGAGTGTGTTTCTGTACGCGGGCTCGATTCTGCCCGGTATCGCGAAACTCAGTGATGGCAGCGAGCGCGAAGTGACGATCATCGATGCGTTCGAGGCGGTCGGCGCCTGCTCGCGCGGTCTGATGAGCCGCGAGGATGTGGATGCCATCGAACGGGCCATCTGTCCGGGTGAGGGTGCCTGCGGCGGCATGTACACCGCCAACACCATGGCCAGCGCGGCCGAGGCATTGGGTATGTCGCTGCCCGGCAGTGCGGCACCGCCCGCGACCGATCGACGTCGCGACAGCTACGCGCGGCGCAGCGGTGAGGCGGTGGTGGAATTGCTGCGTCGGGGAATCACGACGGCCGACATTCTCACCAAGGAGGCCTTCGAGAACGCGATCGCGGTGGTGATGGCATTCGGCGGCTCCACCAATGCGGTACTGCATCTGTTGGCGATCGCCCACGACGCGAAAGTCGATCTGTCACTCGAGGATTTCGCGCGCATCGGCCGCCGGGTGCCGCACCTCGCCGATGTGAAACCCTTCGGGCGACATGTGATGACCGATGTGGACCGGATCGGGGGCGTGCCGGTGATGATGAAAGCGCTGCTGGATGCCGGGCTGCTGCACGGCGACTGCCTGACCGTCACCGGACGCACGGTCGCGGAAAACCTGGCTACCATCGCGCCGCCGGATCCGGACGGAAAAGTGGTGCGGGCCATGGCATCTCCCATCCACCCGACCGGCGGCATCACCATTCTCGCCGGATCGCTCGCACCCGGCGGTGCGGTGGTCAAGTCGGCAGGCTTCGATTCCGATGTATTCACCGGTACGGCACGGGTTTTCGACCGCGAACGGGCAGCGATGGACGCGCTCGAGGACGGCACGATCACCGCGGGCGACGTGGTGGTCATCCGCTACGAGGGGCCCAAGGGCGGTCCCGGTATGCGTGAGATGCTCGCGATCACCGCGGCCATCAAGGGCGCGGGCCTCGGAAAGGACGTGCTGCTGCTCACCGACGGACGTTTCTCCGGCGGCACCACCGGTCTCTGCGTCGGCCACGTCGCCCCCGAGGCGGTCGATGGCGGACCGATCGCCTTCGTCCACGATGGTGACCAGATCCGCCTCGACGTCGCCGCGGGCACCCTCGACCTTCTCATCGACCTGGAAGAACTCGACCGGCGCGGTGAAGGCTGGAAACCGCTGCCGCCGCGCTACACCCGCGGCGTACTCGCCAAGTATTCGAAGTTGGTGGGCTCAGCATCGTTCGGTGCCGTCTGCGACTGAAGTAAGAGTCTGCTGGCTGATGGCCCGATAGACCGCCGAGGGGATTCCTATCATGCGCGACGGCTGATGTTCGACGGCCTGGACCTCCTCTGGCTCAGAGCAATTCAGGGAGCACGGCCAAGTCGAGTTGCCGCAGTCGGGTCGGATCGGCGATCACCTCGTAGGCCGCGATTCGGTCGTCCAGGACCGTAACCGCGAGCGCGAGCAGCAGTTTGCCGCGCGGCGCGACAATGATCCCGACCGCGCCATCGACCAGCGCGAGCGTGGCGACCTGGGATCGGCGGCGCAGGATGACGGTCTCGCGGGCTACCGCCTGTGCCCCGCGCGCGACCTGCGCCATGCCCGAGGGCAGTGCGGCCGGATCGGCCGTACGCACCACGTCGGGTGCCAGTACGGCGAGCAGTGCGTCGAGATCACCGCTGCGGGCGGCGGCGAGGAAGGCATCCACGACATGCCGCTGCTGCGCGAGTTCGGAAGTGGCTGCGGTCGCGTCGCCGTGCGCCCGCGCGCGGGCCCGGCTGGCGAGCTTCTTGGTGGCGGTGCTGGTTCGTCCGATGATCGGCGCGATCTGATCGAAGGGCACGGCGAACATATCGTGCAGCACGAACGCCACCCGCTCATCGGGACCGAGCGTATCCAGCACCACCAGTAGCGCGCGTCCGACCGAATCGATCAGCACCGCTTCGCTTTCCGGATCGCGGTCAGAGGCGGTATCGCCGAGTTCGACGAGCCGATCGATCGGATCCTCGCGTCGGGCGGTTCGCGAGCGCAGCATATCGAGGCAGATCCGGGAGACCACCGTGGTCAACCACCCCGCAAGATTCTCGACATCGCTCGTATCGGAGCGATCCAGCCGTAGCCACGCCTCCTGCACCGCATCCTCGGCTTCGCTGGCCGATCCGAGCATCCGGTAGGCGACCGCGTGCAGGTGATCGCGGTGCGTCTCGAATCGTCGCGCCAGCAATTCCTGTGCGTGCATCGGTCACCTTTCGCGGTCGGCATCCGTCACGTGAATAGGCGATCAGGTGTCCCACCCACGATCGCAGACCCACAGAACCGAGATACCCGGAGGGTAGTTCCCGTGTCTATCGCATATGTCGTCGTCACCATCCTCGCCGCCGTAGCCGCCTTCGGCGCCACCGGCTTCGATATCGTCAAGGCGGATCAGGTGCGCGAGACCATGCGCGGCTACGGCCTCCCGCAATGGACCCTCAAACCACTGGCCATCCTGAAAGCACTCGGCGGCCTCGGTCTCTTGATCGGCCTGGCGTTCCCGCCACTCGGCCTCATCGCCGCCCTCTGCCTGGTCCTCTACTTTCTCGGCGCGGAAATCACCATTATCCGAGCCAAGTGGTACGCCGACATCGCTTATCCCATGCCCTACCTGATCCTGTCCGCAGGCTCCCTGGCCCTGTTCGCCTACGCGTGACTCGGTGTGTCCACGCACCTCCTTTGGGCAGCGACCAGATGATTCGCATCGACGAGGCGAGCACAGCGGCGTCACACCGGTCGGGCAGGCGGGGCGCTTTGACATCCGATGCGGCACAGCACGTTATGCGCACATGCATGCAATGCGATATTGCACTGCATGCCATTTCGAGCCCTATTCGCGACGGAGATCCCCAGAACCACGGATTTCGTTGTCCGCCCGGCGCATTCCCGTGGAGACACAGAGTCCTGAGGATCCAGCCCGGCAACGCGGCTGATCGAGCATTCGCCTACTGCAGCGCACTAAGCACGCAGGATGAACTGAGCCGCCTGCTCACCGATGAACACACTCGGCGCATGTGTGTGCCCGCGGATCAGCAACGGCATCACCGACGCGTCCGCAACACGGAGTCCTTGCACCCCACGCACTTCCAGGCGTGGGGTGACAACACTGCTCGCGTCGGTGCCCATCCGGCAGGTGCCGACCGGGTGATACAGGGTGTGCGAATAGCCGTTCAGCGTCAACTCGATCGCGCCCTCGAGATCGACCGGAGCCTGCGGAGGGTAGATCAGCGGCCCGAGTACGGCCTTCAAAGCCGGAGCTGCGGCCAGCTCGGCGCATACCCGCAGACCGGACATGATCGCAGTTCGGTCCGCACCGCCGCTATCGGAGAGGTACCGCGGGTCGATGACCGGTTTGGCCGCGGGATCAGCAGAACCAAGCGAGATCCGACCGCGACTGTGCGGCCGCAACAGCACCGTCGCCAGCACGACCCCGTGCTCCGTGGGATCCTCGAGACCCTCGTAAAAGAACGGCGCAGGCGCGAAAATCAGCTCCAGATCCGGCAATTCGAGATCGGACCGGCTGCGGATGAAGCCATAGGCCTCACCGACATTGGAGGTGAGCATGCCGCGGTGCCGGATCAGATAATCGAGCAGCTGACGTGGCTTTTCCGCGGTGAACAGCGAATCGGATTCGACGCCGTAGCCGAGCGCCGCCACCAGGTGGTCCTGCAGATTGGCGCCCACCTCCGGAGCATGGTGCACAAGCGGGATGTGATGACGTGACAGTTCGTCCTCATCGCCGACACCCGAGAGCATAAGCAACTGTGGGCTATTGATCGCCCCACCGCAGAGGATCACCTCGCGCCGTGCTGCCACCGTCTGGGTGATGCCGTCCTTGTAATACTCCACACCGGTAGCGCGCGGTCGTCCATTCGGCGAGGTTGCGAAGATGATCCGCGACGCGAGCGCCTCGGCGTATACGGTGAGATTCGGACGGCGCATCGCCGGTTTCAGATAACCGTCGGCCGTGCTCCACCGTTTGCCGCCATGCTGAGTGACCATGGTCTCGCTGAACCCCTCCGGCTGGGGCCGGTTCGGCGGCTCCACAGTGAATCCGGATTCCTTGACCGCGGCCAGATACGCCGCGGTCAGCGCACGCGGACTGCGCTGCCGCGAAATACGCAGCGGCCCGGTCGCGCCCTCATCCGGATACGAGGCATCCTCGACGGTCTCGATTTTGCGGAACTGCTCGACCGCCGCCGAGAACCCCCATTCGTCCCCGGCCAGCAATGCCCACTCGTCGTAGTCGGCACGGAATCCGCGCACCCACATCATCGCGTTCATCGATGACGATCCGCCGAACATTTTGCCGCGCGGCCAGTAGATCTGCCGATTCTTCAGCTCGGGTTGCGGTTCGGTGAGGTAATCCCAATCCACCTCCGAACGGAACAGCTTGGCGAACGCCGCCGGGATATGGGCGAACTTGTTCTTATCCGGCCCTCCGGCCTCGAGCACCACCACCGACACATTCGGATCGACGCTGAGCCGGTTGGCCAGGACCGCGCCGGCCGACCCGGAGCCGACGATCACATAATCCGCGCTAACCCCTGCTTGCACTGTCCCACTCCGATCTGCACTGCGTATGGCAAACATACGAGTAAGACGCGGTCTCGGGTTCGGTTTCCAGGCAAACCGGCCATCTTTCGCGGATCGGACTGGTTTTCAGCGCCTGGTCAGCGGCGGTCGCAGTCCGAGGTGTTCGCGCAGAGTGGTGCCGGTGTACTGGGTGCGGTACGAGCCGCGCTCCTGCAATTCCGGAACCAGCCAGTCGACGATCTCGTCGAGTCCGGTGGGCGCCAGATACGGCGAGATATTGAACCCGTGGGTCGCGCCGTGGCGGACCCAGCGGGTCAGTTCGTCGGCGACCCGGCTCGGTGTCCCGGCGAATCCGGACCGCTGCGAGGTCTCGATGGCGACTTGGCGCAGCGACAGATTCTTGGCCTCGGCCAGCGCCCGCCACTCCCGGGCGATCGCCACCGGATCCTGACCGTCGCGCTGTGCGCCGCGCTCACCCGAAATCACTTGGGGCTGTGGATCATCCGCCGGCAGCGGACCGTCCGGATCGAGATCCGACAGGTCACGACCCCACACCTGCCCGACCAGGGACAGTGCGGTCTGACCGGTGAATTGACCCTCCAGCACCCAGCGCGCCTTCTCCTCGACCTCGGATTCCCGCTCCGCCAATACGATCTGGGTACCGGGCAGGATCTTGATGTCATCGGCCGGTCGGCCCGCGCGTTCCAGGCGTGTCCGAATATCGTTCGCGAAGTCGAGCGCGGCGTCGAAATGTGTTCCGTGCCTGGAGAAGATGACCTCGGCGTGGGTCGCAGCGAAATCGCGGCCCGCGGGTGAATCACCCGCTTGGAAGATCACCGGATGTCCCTGGGCGCTGCGCGGCAGGGTCGGCGTAATCGAGACTCGGAAGTGCTCGTTGTCGCGAGTTACCAGCCGCACTGAATCCGATGCGGCCCAATCTATATCGCGGCGCGAGGTCGCGATCGCATTGTCGGACCAGGCATCCCAGATCTCGCGGGCCGTGCGGATGAATTCGCCCGCGCGCTCGTAGCGCTGCGCGTGGTCGAGGAAGCCGCCGCGCCGGAAATTCGCACCGGTCCAGGCATTATCGGTGGTGACCGCATTCCAGCCCGCGCGTCCACCGGACAGCAGATCCAGACCCGCGAGCCGCCGGGCGAGATCGGCCGGTTCGTTATAGGTGGTGTTCTGGGTGGCGACCAGACCGATCCGGCTGGTGATCCCGGCCAGCGCCGCCAGCTGGGCAACGGCGTCGGGACGTCCGGCGATGTCGGTATCGAGCAGCTGTCCGTTCTGCTCGCGCAGGCGAAGGCCCTCACCGAGGAAGAATGCGTCGAACAGTCCACGTTCGGCGGTGGTGACGATATGCCGGAAGGTTTCGAAGTCGATCTGCGAGCCGCTGCTCGGATCCGACCAAATGGTGCTGTGGTTGACGCCCTGGAAGAAAACGCCGAAATGGACCTGTGCGTCGGGGAACGGAACCTCGGACATCAGTGCTGATCCTTCGCATAACGGTTGATCGGCCGCTGCAGGCCGAGATTGGCGCGCAGGGTCGAACCCGGCACCGGACGGTGGGTCACACCGGCGCGCAACAGTGCGGGCAGGACGTAGCGCGCCAGCGCCGGGAGATCTTCGTCGATGACGGCCGGATGCAGACGTACGCCTTCGACGTGGTCAGCGAGTTGGGTGATGAGGCGCACGAGTTCGGTGGGGGAACCTGAGAACGTCAGGCGCTCAGTACGATTCGCGGTCGTGTATGCATCTAGTTCGGCGAGGCGCTCGGCGGCCGTGGCATCCGGAATGTCCAGGGCGACATCGAGTTCGACGAACACCAGTGCACCGCTGGCCCGCGCCCGGTCGGCGGCGGCGAGCGTCTGAGCGAGATCGCTTCCGGTGACCAGGATGACGTCAGCATCGCCGGCGTCGTACGCGAAGACGACCACCTGCCCCTGCGGTGGTCGAGGCACGATGGCCGGACCCTTCACCGAGAACGTTTCGCCGCTGAAGTCGATGTAGTGCAGCTTGTCTCGATCGAGGAATCGGCTCGCCGCATAGTCGCGCACCACGGCATCGTCTTCCCAGGAATCCCACAGCTGACGCGCGACCTCGATCGAATCCCGTTGTTCGCGTGCGAGTTCCGCGTCGGTAATGCGCGGCGGCCGTCCCCAGGCCGTGGCGGCCGCGGGATCGGTCGTCGCGATCCACCCGCCGCGGCCACGCGAGGCGTAATCGAGCGTGGCCAGTTGTGACGAGGTATGGAACGGCTCCGCGTAGGTGGTCGCGACCGTGGCAACCAGCCCGATGGTGCTGGTTGTCGCCGCGACGAACGAAGCCCGCGTCACCCCGTCGATCCGCCCGGCTGGATGCTGGGCGGGCGGCAGGATCGAATCGTCGAAGGTGGCGAGCTTGAAACCAGCATTCTCGGCCGCGCTCACGCGTTTGCGCAGCGTATTGCCGGTGAGCAACTGATCGGGCGCATGTGCGGCCCGCCGCCACGCGGCCGGGTGGTATCCCTCGCCATCCAATTCGATGCCCACCGCGAAGACATTTCCGCTCATTGGTATGACGATCGTCAAACTTGTCCGGCTCCGCCATTATTTGCCTCGCGATGATCCGAACCCGCCGAGAGTCCGGTGATCCCGGATGCGCCAACAAGCGAATCCGGGATCGGTTGTCGCACCTACCGTGCGGCGCGCGCGGACAGTGCCGCCGCAACCAATACCGTTACGCCCTCCGCAATCGCGGTGCCGCCCAGCGCATGTGCGGCCGACAGCACTGTACTGCCCGCGAGCCCGAGGAAAACCGACCCGAAGCACGCGATCCCGACTACGACACCGAGCTGCACACTGGTCACCAGAATGCCACTGGCATCGGCGGCGAGGGCCATCGGAATCCTGGCCAGGGTACGGGTCATCAGCGGGCTGAAGGCGAGGCCGAAGCCGATGCCCTGGATACCGAAGACGGCCAGCGGCAGCGGTCCGAAGTCGGCGCCGTTACGGAGCATCATGCCCAGCGTCACCATTGTGGTCGCGCCGACCGTCAGGCCGAACGGAATCATGGTGGCGTGCAGGCGATGTGGGATGCGCTCCCAGTTCAAACTGGCCAGCGCGAACGTCACGCCCATCGGAATGAACAGCAGACCCGCGTGCAGTGCGGTGTAGCCGAGAGTGCTCTGCAGGTGTATCGCCATGACGAACATCCAGCCGCCGAAGGTCGCCATGATCGTGAACAGTGTGCCCGCGGTGAGCGCCAGACCCGGTGACGTCAGCACCCGCTGTGCGAACAGCGGTTCACCGTCGCGAGCCGCAACGGCCCGCTCGATCGCAACGAACAATCCGACACCTATCACGCTGGCGCCCAGAGTGATCCACGTCCACAGCGGCCAGTCCTGCTCATGTCCCAATACCAGCGGCAGCACAAGCAGCAGTACCGAGATGGTGAGCATGGTCAGACCCGCGAGATCCAGCTTCCGATCGAATCGTGCGGTGGCCGTGGGCAATACCCGCGGCGCAATCAGCAGCAGCACCGCACCGATCGGCACATTCACCAGGAATACACCGCGCCAGCTGCTGCCGAACAGGTCGGCGTTGACGATCAATCCACCCGCCACCTGGCCGACGACCATACCGCCGGAAATAATCGCCGAGTACGCGCTGAGCGCCTTGGCCCTGGCATTGCCGGTGAAATTCCGCTGGATCATGGTCATGATCTGTGGAATCATCGCCGCGGCACCGGCACCCTGCAGGAACCGGAATACGATGAGCGAGAACTCATTCCACGCCAAACCGCAGGCCAGCGAGGCAACGGTGAACACCGCGAGCCCGGTAATGAAGGTGCGGCGCTGTGTGAACCGATCACCCAACCGGGCACCGGTCACGAGCAATACGGCATAGGCGATCACATACCCCGCGACGATCAACTGCAACGCGGATCCACTGGTATGCAACGAAGTACGAATAGAAGGAATGGCGACATTCACGATCGAGGCATCGAGCACCGCCATGAACTGCCCCGTGAGCAATACCGCGAGCACCGCGATGGTCCGCCGCGCACCGAACTCGGCGGGTTGAACTGCCGGCTCCGCAGCGGCCGACGTGGCCGCAGCGGTTCCCGGCTGCAAGGTCTGAGTCATGTGATGAGCTTGCAACCGATCCGACACCAGTAACAGGAGTCCGATAACACTGGTACTGGCAACACCTGGATACCGACCGGTGGACGCGGCGAGTGCCGTGGAACCGCGGCCAGATGATCACCTACGATATCGCCTTTCGATCTCGAGCCCCGTTGTGCCGCGATATGTTCGGTCGGGTACACAGGGAGAGGGACCATGACTGCAGGTGGTTCGAGCGCTGTCGCTCGGTTCGGCTCGGCGCATGCGCGGATCTGCACGACCACAGGTCAGGTCGTCGGCGCAGGATTCCTGGTCGGCCCGAACATCGTCGCGACGTGCGCGCACGTGATCGCGTTCGCGGCCGGTACCGATCCAAATGCTGTGCAGCCGCCGGATTCCGTTGTGGCGGTTGAGTTTCCGTTGCTGCCGTCGGTCGGGACGTGGCGTGCGCGGGTGCGCCGGTGGACCCCGATCGCGGGGGACGGTCGGGGTGATATCGCGATTCTGGAACTGGACGACGCCGTGGGCGATCCGGTTGTGCCGCCGCCGTTTTGGCGTGCCAATGACCCGTGGGGGCGCGAGTTCCGGATGTTCGGCTTTCCGGCGGAGTTGCCCGACGGTGTCTGGGCGTCGGGCGAGTTCCGGGAACGGCAGGGCACCGGTTGGTTGCAACTGCAGCGAGTCGGCGGTCAGCCGATCACGCGGGGGTTCAGCGGTGCGCCGGTGTGGGACAGCGGAACAGACGCGGTAGTGGGGATGGCCGCAGTCGCCGACCCGCGTGGGTACACCGGAACCGCGTTCATGATCCCGATCGCCGAAATACTCGGCATGGACCCCTCGTTCGTCCCCAACCCCTATCGTGGGCTGGAGCCGTTCGACGAGGAACACGCGGACTACTTCTACGGTCGAGACGACGACATCGATCGCGCGTTGGCGGCGCTGCGGAAGCGACCGCTCGTCGCGGTGGCCGGACCGTCGGGCATCGGCAAATCGTCGCTCATCCGCGCGGGGGTGATCCCCCGGCTCCGCGCACAGGGGCGCCAGATCGCGACCTTCCGGCTTGCCGGCGAGGTGTCGCCGGGCGATGCGGCCACGCCGGTCGTCCGAGCGATGACTCCACGATTCGATTTTCCGGACGGCGGCCAGCTTTCGACACTGCTGGCGCAGCAGGCGGCGCGTGAGCCGGGGACTGTCGATGATTCGGTGGCGCGCCTGCTCGAACGCGTGCCGCCGGAGGGCTTGGTGCTGTTCGCGGATCAGTTCGAGGATCTGGCTGCGACCGCGCCGGAGCGGGCGCGTGCGGTGCTGCAATGGCTGATGGAGCTCGCCCGCGCCGATACCGAGGGACGCATCCGAATTCTGCTCACGTTGCGGTGGGATGCGCTGAACAACCTGATCGACGCGGACCTCGCCAGCTTTCTCGACGGAGCCACGGTGGCGGTGGCACCGATGGGTCGTGACCAACTCCGCGACGCCATCCAGCGGCCCGCCGCCCGTGCGCCCGGAGCCGATCTACACCCGGCCCTCGTCGAGCGTCTCGTGGATGACACGGTGGGCGAGCCGGGCACGCTGCCGCTGCTCGAGTCGACTCTGACGCAACTGTGGGATCGACGGGCCGCTGCTTCGATCACCGTCGATGACTACGAAAGAGCGGGCCGCGCAATAGGTTTCTTCACCGACCGCGCCGACCGTGTGCTGGCCCAGTTCACCGATCCGATCGAAGCGTTCGGCGTGCAGCGCTTGCTGAAGTTGCTCGCCGCTCCCGCTTCGAGCGGAGGCGGTTTCGTCCGGTCCGTGGTGTCGATGGGTGATTTCCCTGAACTGCGCAGTGTCGCTGGACGGTTGGCGCGCGATCGGCTGGTCGTCGTGGGCCGAGACGCACATGGAACCGACACCGTCGAACTGGCCCACCAGGCCCTCATCGACAACTGGTCGCGGCTGCGCGCCTGGCTGCAGGACGACCGCGACTTCCGCGCCTGGCAGCAGCAACTCGAGCAGGACCGCCAGAAATGGGAGCTGTCCGAGCACGACAACGGCGCGCTGCTACACGGTAGGGCGCTGGAGGATGCGCTCGAATGGGTCGATAGGCGCAAACCCGAAGTCCCTGCGGCTCACCGGCTATACATCGCGGCTTCTCGTCGACTCCGCCGCCGCGAGGTGCGGCGCTTGTGGACCGTCACTGCGGTTGTCACCGTCCTCGCCCTGGTCGCCTCCGGCACCGCGATCGTCGCCTACCGCACCAGTCAGGCCCGGACAGCACAGTTACGCGAGCAGGCGGGAATAAACCTCGCCCAGCAATCGGAGGCGCTCGGCAATACCGATCCGTCGGCGGCTCTCCAACTCGCCCAAGCCGCAGGAAGATTCGCTCCGAACAATGCGGATGTGCGAGCGGAGCAGCTGCTCGCGCAGATTCGGCTCGGCGCATTAGAGGCCGCGTACAACGATCTTTGGTCCGATGTGCTGACAGCCGGCTTCAGCGCGGATGCGTCGGTGTTGGCAACTGCCCAATCGAATGGCCAGATCACAGTCTGGACAGGATTTCTCACCGGACCGCCGTCGCCGTGGCGGGTGGCGACGGTGCCGAATGTTGTCGGCGCACGCCTGAGCCCCGAGGGCGGCAAACTGGCGATCCTGAACAATCGTGGCGGCATTGCGCTGTGGGACGTGTCGACTCGATCCGGTCCCGTCACCGTTCGTCCCGACGGTGCGGATGTCGTGGGAAGAACGGCGCTCGTCGCAAAGTTCTCTCAGGATGGCAGGCAACTGTTCATTTCTGTCGACCCGAAGCGGGGCCATGGGACCTATCTCGGCGATCCCGATGTGATCGAACGATATGACCTGTCCGGACCGCCTCATCGGTTGCCCGACATTCCTGCCGATGGCATG
Organism: Nocardia sp. NPDC049737; assembly: GCF_040674755.1. Taxonomy (NCBI): domain Bacteria; kingdom Bacillati; phylum Actinomycetota; class Actinomycetes; order Mycobacteriales; family Nocardiaceae; genus Nocardia; species Nocardia sp. NPDC049737. The sequence goes on from NZ_JBFANH010000002.1 coordinate 476,878, forward strand.
CCGATCCGGACCATCGCACGGGTCGACTCCGCGAACGAGACCCTGTGGCTTTCGGAAACGGATGTCGATCTCAAAGTTCACCAGGTCATTTACGACCTGAAAAGCGGTCGGCCAGTTCGTGATTGGCCGGGGCGTGACGTCACACCGGACGGGCTGACCGTCGAATGCGCGGATGACTCGAAGACGCTGATTATTCGCGGCGCCGACGGTGCCGAACTTCGCCGGGTCGGTCTCGGCACCTGCGGATCGTTGCGACTCGACAGCACAGGACAATTCGCGATCGAATATTCCGGCGAGAACAGGGATGCGTTCGAGATCGCGAAGCTCGTCCACATAGCGACTGGACGTGTTTATCAGGTCCAGGTTCGACACAGCTCCGACGCGATCGCTCCTGCGGTACACCTCACCTCGGCTGGTCCGGTGTTGATCTATGCGGCGAGTAACGGCATCGAGCGATACGGGGCGGCGGCGGAGTCCAATTCTGATTGGGCCGAGATCACGCCCGACGACGTCACGGCCTTGTGGAGTCCCAACGGCCGCTATGTCGCTGGCTCTCGTGGCGAAACCTTCGAAGTCATCGACATGCAGTCGATGCGTCTCCTCTTCAGCCTGCCTGGTTTCACGCTTCGTGTCTGGCCACACGCGATGCTCGCCTTCACTCCAGATGGGCGGCACGCCCTGATGTGGACCGGCACTTCGCGGGTTGCCGTTGTGCTGATGCCGGCCTTCGACGAGGTAGGTCGAATACCACTCCCGACGCCCTCGGGCTTGAATTCGGCGGATCTATCGTTCGTCACCTTCGCCATCCGCAACGACGACGAAGCGGCCGCGCTGCACGCGGGAGCCATCACGCGCTGGCACATCGGCGACGGTCGACAGATCGGAGGTCAGGTCTTGCTCAGCCAGAATCTCGACGATTTGCGGACTACCGCAAAAGCGGCGACCCTCGTCGGTTACGCGTCGACAGACTCGGTAGTTGTCAATATCGCCGGCAAGTCGCTGCAGCTGTGGAATCTCGACAGCGGTGCACTGGTTCGCTCGTTCGAACTGCCGGGTGTAGGTGTGGCGAATGTCCATATGAATCCCGGGAACACCGAGGTGCTGGTTCAGGATGACTCAGGAGCGCTGTTCCGCTGGAATACCGCCACTGGTGAAACGGCGAAGATGGACATGCCGCCGGTACCGCACGACTCCGTTGTCGCCGGCTGGTCACCAGACGGTCTTGTCGTGCTCGGCAACAAGTCCGAAGTCGAGGTCTGGGACACCCGAGCAGGCACCAGCACGAAATTCACCGTGCCTGGATCCATCACGGTTTGGAAGCTCGTCGGAACGACGCTCATCGGTCTGTCGGACGTCGAATTGATCCGAATCAATCTCGACCGCAACGATATTCAGAAACGGCTGTGCCTGATCAGCAATCGTGACTACATCGACGCCGAACGCGACAAGCTCCCGCGCGGCGTCGACAGCAAGCCGCCATGTGCCCGCGGCTGACGCTCGAGCGTTGAATTCGATTGTGTATCAGGCGGCTTCGATGTTCGCGCGGAGCCGTTTGAGCGCGGCGTGTACGTAAGCCTTCACAGTCCCGTCGCCCACGCCCATGATCGCGGCTGTTTCGGCATAGGTGTTTCCCTCGAACGCGCGTACCACTACTGCCTCGCGCTCGCGGGCGGGGACGGCGTTGAGCGCGGCAACCAGCATGTGCCGCAACGCGATCACATCGTCGAAGGCGAGTCCGGCGCTGTCTGCGAGCTGTGCGATCCGCGTCTCACCGTCGGGATCGAGGCGGTCGCGATCGTTGGCGGCCCGCCGCCAGGTATCGCGGGTCAGGTTCTTCGCGGCGGTCCAGATGTAGCGGCGCAATTCCTCGGCGTCGGTGATGTCGGGGCGCGCGGCGTAGACGCGCATGAACGCGGTCTGGACGATATCTTCCGCGTCGGTGCGGCTCCCGACCTGTTTCGTGACCGAGGCCAGCAGCCTGTCCTTGGTCGATTCGTACGCCTCGATCAGCAAGTCGTCGAACGCCCGCGCCGAATCGGCGCCGCCACGCCCAATCCGAATCACCGACGTCTCAGGAGCGCTGGCGAGCAATAACAGCGGTTCCCGCGCACAGTCCTGCAGCACCGCGCCGAGCAGCGAGATGAGCGCAACGTCACGAACCCAATCGCCGTTGTCTGTCGTGCTCATCCGAACCGCCTTTCTGTGTCCTTACCGAACTACAACAGGTCGGTGCCCGAAAAAGTTGGGCACGAAACGTGGGCAACCGTTTGCCCCGTCACCAGGTTGAGGGATGCATGAAACCGTATCCCGCAACACCTCCGCAGGTCTTCGACAATCCCCCGCCTCTTGGGACGGACGAAAGATGATATTTCAACCGCAACCCGATAGCAGCCCGAATCTCCATCACGGAGACCGACCAAATGGCGGGACCGCGATCGCGGCGGGTGTGCTCGCCTTGCTCGGCGCGGCTCATCGGCTGCTGAGCGCAGTGCTTGCGGTCGGCCTGTACATGTTCCTCGACACCGGCAGTGAGCTGCTTCGCGAGGCGGATCGCCCGATGCGGACGACCATGCTGATCTCAGCCCCGATCTTCCTGGTGATCGGCGCGCTGCTGCTCCTCGGCGGCATTCAGCTGCTCCGCAGGAGTCGGCTGGGCCGTGCGTTCGTCGTCGCCGCATGTGTGGCCGACATTGCTTACGGGATAATCGAATTCGCGATCGTTAAGGCGGTTGCCGCGAGTAACGACGATCTGATCTCGATCGGCAGTCCGGTGCTGGTGACGGTCGGGGTCATCTTCCCGGTCATCACGATCGGATTGACCGTCGCCACCGCCACGACGCGGTGGCTCGATTGCGACGACTCACGGAACTCGGCGAGCCTCCAGACCGCACTCGAGCAGAATCAGAGCCGGGTGTCTCCGTCGGCCACCCCCGGTGCAGTGCGCGGCCCGCTGCGAGCTGTCCGGCCGATCGACGCGCTCGGGCGTTGGTCGATCGGTTTGATCGGCTGCACCACAGCTGCACTGCTCGTCTTCGTGAATACCGAGGCGATGGGCCATCGTGCACTCGACAGATATCACGGTGAGTACCCGAATACCCAGGCCCGCACTGAGTTTCATGACTGGTCTATGATCGTCGGTCCGGCCGTGATCATCATGTTCGTGGCTTTGCTCGGCACGGGGATCGTGTTCCTGGTGTGGCTGCGGCAGGCCAGGAGCAACGCCGATGCGCTGTGTGCGGCGCGGCATCGGCTACCGATCGGGTGGGTGGTCGGCGGCTGGTTCTGCCCCGTGGTCAACCTGTGGTTTCCCGCGACGATCCTGACCGACGTCCTGCGCGCCAGTGATCCGCGGACACCGAAGGATGCGCCGGACCTCCGCGGGCGTCCGGGCGGGTTGTTGGTCGGCGTGTGGTGGTCGGCGTGGCTGGCCACATGGACCGTGCTTTTCTGGCCAGTCGATTCCGACTTTCTATCGCCGGTGCGGGCCGCTGTCGTGGCGCTGTTGATGGTGGTTGCCGGGGCCTGCGCGGCTGTGATCATCACCCGAATCGGCAATTGGCAGCGGTCTGAGGCACTGGCGGGCGGTTCCAGTGACAGCCGAGATCGATCGTGTAGTCCCCGATGAGCCGAACGACCGAGACCGGCCTGCGCCGTTTCATCGGCCCGGAGATTTACCAGCGCAATAGTTTTCGTGTGGCGGGACTGGACGTCACGGTATCGGCTCGTGCGACCCGTCGGCGGTCTGGATCAGCAGGCACGGCTCGCTCCAGGTCGGCCGTGCGGCCGCCGCTGCGCCAGTGCTCGCTCGGCGAGCGGCCCGTGCAGCTCATGCGACTCCCGCCGCGCTACGAGGGATGACCCCGTCGACGAGCCGAGTTCAGGGGAGGTCGAAGCCCAGGGCGTCGGCTGCGGCGGCGGGGGTCGGCTGGGACCAGCGGTCGGTGAGGGTTTGGGTGGAGGTCAGGGAGCGGGTGATGGCGCGATCGATGTAGAGGGTGCCGTCGAGGTGGTCGGTTTCGTGTTGGACGATACGGGCGGGCCAGCCGGAGACTTCCTCGTCCAGTTCGCGGCCGCGCTCGTCCTGTCCGCGCAGGCGCACGTGGGCGTGGCGCGCGACGACGGCCTGCCAGCCCGGAACGCTCAGGCACCCCTCGAAGAATGCGGCGCGGGCGTCGCCGATGGGTTCGTAGGTCGGGTTGACCAGAACTCGGAACGGTAGCGGGACCCGTCCGCGGACCGCGCGCACATCGTCGGTCACTTCGGCCGGATCCTCCAGCACGGCCAGCCGCAGCGGTATCCCGACCTGCGGGGCGGCCAGTCCGACACCAGGGGCGGCATGCATCGTCTCCCGCATAGCCCGCACCAAGCGATCCAATTGCGTCTGCGTCAGCTGGCCGGCGTAGCGTGCGGCGGGCGTTCGCAGCACCGGATCGCCCGCGGTAACAATGGAGAGTGGACCACCGAGCAGCGTCTCGACAAGATCGGGAAGCGGGATCGTCATGGTTTCAGCATCGCAAAGCGCCGCGCGGCGCAATGATATGGCCAGGCCCGTTGCCGAATATGGACCGCCCTGGAATATTTAGCCAGGCTAACGTGTTACTGGATACAGGCGTCTTCAATCTGAACAGAACAACCGACGGTCGGCATGCGACCGAAGGAGGCTGGCCATGATTATTGATACGCGGATGGAACAGGTCATGAATCGCATCGCCGACCTGTATGCCACCTATCCGGACATTCGCAACGCGCGACCGATGCCGGACACTTTCGCCGCGATCCGAGAACCCGGAATGCGGCCATCACAGATCGTGGCGACGGTCATGGCGGCCTACGCCGATCGCCCCGCGCTCGGGCACCGGGTCCTCGAACTCACCACGGACGAGTCCGGGCGGCGCACGCTGCGACCGCTGCCCGAATTCGGCACCATCACTTACGGCGAGTTGTGGGCGCGCGTCGGTGCGATCGCCGCAGCCTGGCATCACAATCCCGACAACCCCATCGAAGCAGGCGACTTCATTGCCACGCTAGGCTTCACCAGCAGCGACTACACCACGCTCGATCTGGCCTGTCTGTATCTCGGCGCGGTTGCCGTGCCGTTGCAGGCCGGTGCGGCGCCGAGGCAATTGTCGGCGATCATTGCCGAGACCGAACCACGTATCCTCGCCGCGACCGTCGAAACCCTCACTACCGCAGTGGAATGCGTGCTGGCGGGCCCGACGCCGGAACGCCTTGTGGTCTTCGATTACCACCCCGAGGACGATAATCAGCGCGGCGCATTCGAATCCGCCTGCGATCGCCTGGCGAACACTCCGATAGTGGTGGAATCGCTGGAGTCGGTACTCGAACGCGGCCGCACCCTGCCGCCCGCGCCTCTGTTCGTACCCGATGACGACGCTTTGGAGCTGCTGATCTACACCTCCGGCAGTACCGGAACCCCCAAGGGCGCAATGTACACCAGCCGTTTGGTAACCGCGATGTGGTTGGCCCAGCCGGAGGTCGCCGGGATCGGCCTGAACTATATGCCGATGAGCCATATGGCCGGACGCATGTCGCTCTACGGCGTGCTGGCTCGCGGCGGCACCGCGTATTTCACGGCCAAGAGCGATATATCGACGCTTTTCGAGGATATCGGCCTCGTCCGGCCGACCGAGATGTTCTTTGTGCCACGCGTGTGCGATATGGTTTTCCAGCGCTATCAGAGCGAAATGGAACGTCGCGCCGAACCCGGCATCGACCGCGCCGAACTCGACCGTGCGGTGAAAACCGAACTGCGCGAGGACTTCCTGGGCGGCCGATTCCTATCGCCCATCGTCGGCAGTGCGCCACTGGCCGCCGAGATGAAGACATTCATGGAATCGGTCATCGATATGGATCTGCACGATGGCTACGGTTCGACCGAGGCGGGCGGCGCCATCATGGTCGACAATGTGATCCACCGCCCACCGGTGCTCGACTACAAGCTGGTGGATGTGCCGGAGCTGGGATATTTCGGTACCGACCAGCCGCATCCGCGCGGTGAGCTGCTGCTGAAGACCACCACCATGATTCCCGGGTACTACAAGCGTCCCGAGGTCACCGCGGAGATCTTCGATGCGGACGGTTTCTACCGGACCGGTGACATCGTGGCCGAACTCGGACCCGATGAACTCGTCTACCTCGACCGTCGCAATAATGTACTGAAGCTTTCCCAGGGCGAATTCGTCGCGGTCGCACACCTGGAATCCGTATATGCCAGCAGCCCGATGCTCGAGCAGATCTTCGTCTACGGCAGCAGTGAACGCGCCTACCTGCTCGCGGTGATCGTCCCGACCGAGGAGACGCTGCGCAGCGCTGATCCCAAAGCGGCACTGAGTGATTCACTGCAGCGCATCGCAAAGGCGGCAGATCTCGAATCGTATGAGATCCCGCGCGATTTCCTCATCGAAACCGAACCCTTCACCACCGAAAACGGTCTGCTCTCCGGTATCGGTAAATTATTGCGTCCCAAACTGATCGAGCGCTACGGCGAGCGGCTGCGGCAGCTCTATGCCGAACTGGCCGAAGGTCAGGCGAACGAACTGCACGTACTTCGCCGCGAAGCCGCCGACCTGCCGGTTCTGGAAACCGTGAGCCGAGCCGCGCGAGCATTGCTCGGTTGTGCGACAACCGATCTGCACCCGGATGCGCAATTCACCGATTTGGGTGGCGATTCCCTGTCCGCGCTGTCGTTTTCGAATCTGCTCCGCGATATCTTCGCCGTCGAGGTGCCGGTGGGCGTTATCGTCAGCCCGGCCAACGGTTTGCGCGAGTTGGCGGAGTATGTCGAATCGGCGCAGAGGTCCGGCTCGATCCGTCCCACCTTTGCCGCGGTTCACCCGCACGGCGGCCTCGCGCGTGCCGATGAACTGACGCTGGACAAGTTCATCGATGCGCAAACACTGTCCGCAGCAACGAATCTCCCACATACGACCGAGACGCAGACGGTGTTGCTGACAGGTGCCAACGGCTATCTCGGCCGCTTCCTGTGCCTGGAATGGCTGGAGCGACTGGACAAGACGGACGGCGCACTCATCTGCATCATTCGCGGCAAAGACGCTGCGGCAGCGCGGAAACGGCTCGACGAGGCCTTCGACAGCGGTGATCCGGAGCTGCTGCGGCACTACCGCGAGCTGGCCGGCCGCCGCCTCGAAGTGCTGCCCGGTGATATCGGCGAGCCGAATCTCGGCCTGGATGACGCGACGTGGCGTCGGCTGGCCGACACCGTCGACCTGATCGTGCACCCGGCCGCGCTGGTCAACCATGTTCTGCCCTACGACCAGCTGTTCGGTCCCAATGTCGTCGGCACCGCCGAACTCATCCGCCTGGCCATCACCTCGCGGATCAAGCCCGTCACCTATCTGTCCACCGTGGCCGTCGCCGCCCAGGTACAGCCGTTGTCCTTCGTGGAGGACGGCGATATCCGCGAAATCAGCCCCACGCGTGCCATCGACGACAGCTACGCCAACGGCTACGGCAACAGCAAATGGGCGGGGGAGGTCCTGCTGCGCGAAGCGCACGATCTGTGCGGACTTCCGGTCGCGGTCTTCCGCTCCGATATGATCCTGGCGCACAGCCGATTCGACGGCCAGCTCAACGTTCCGGACATGTTCACCCGACTGCTGCTGAGCCTGGTGGCCACCGGCATCGCCCCGTACTCCTTCTACGAAACCGATGCCGACGGCAAGCGCCAACGCGCCCACTACGACGGCCTGCCCGTCGACTTCACCGCCGAAGCGATCGCCACCATCGGCGCCCGGGCGCGCACCGATTTCCACACCTTCGACGTCCTCAATCCACACGACGACGGCATCTCGCTCGACGAATTCGTGGAATGGCTCATCGAATCCGGCCACCCGATCCGGCGGATCGATGACTATCAGGAATGGTTGAGCCGATTCGAAACCGCGCTGCGCGGTCTTCCCGAGAAACAGCGGCAGGCCTCGCTGCTACCGCTGCTGCACGCCTATAGCCGACCCGGTCGGCCGGTCCATGGTGCCGCCATCCCGGCAAAAGGGTTCACCGCTGCCGTGCAAGCCGCGAAAGTCGGTGCCGACCACGATATTCCGCATCTGACGCCCCGGCTCATCGACAAGTACGTCAGCGATCTGCGATTGCGTGGACTGCTGTAATCAGGTAAGCCCGAGAATGGTGATGGTGAGCCGGGTGGCGTAGTCGACGACCTCGTCGCGATTGGCCTCGACGTCGCCGTCGAGCCAATCGAGGAACAGCGCGACGAGCGCGCCGGATATCGCGCTGACCGGCAGCGGAATCCGGCCCGGTGCGGAGGTCAGACGCGCGGCCTGCTCCGGTGCGAGTTGGGTGGCGACGAGCGTGACGAAGGCGGGGAGTGCGTCGGCGCCGTGGGCGCGCAGCGTGTCATCGGCGAGGGTTTCGCGGAACATGATCCGTCCGCGGCGTGGATCGTCCGCGAAATACTGTGCCGCCGCGTCGAAAGCCGCTCGGGCGCGGGCAGTTTCGTCGAAAGGCGCGTCGACCAGCCGGGTTGTGACGGCATCGACGAGCCCATGTGCGGTCTGGTCGTAGATCTCGATCAGCAGGGCTTCGCGATCAGCGAAGTTCTCGTAGAAATAGCGCAGGCTCAGGCCCGCCTCACGACACACCGCCCGCATGGTGGTCGCCCCCGCGCCCTCGCCGCCGAGCAGCGCGTAACCCGCGCGCACGAGTTGTTCGCGGCGCTCGGCGGCGCGGCTGGCCATGGTGCTGCCGCGCCAGGTAGATGCTGACGAAGTCACGGGTTGGATCATGTCATGCGTCGCTGGACTCGCGTTGTTCCAGCTTGCGGAGCAGGATCCGCAACTGTTCGTCAGTGCTGAGGTACTGGTCCATCAGCACGTTGATCGCACCACGCAGCAGGGAATAGGGCTCCCAGACGCGGGGTGCGATGGTGCGCGGGGCTCGGTGGGCAATGCCGTCGGCGACGGCCAAAGCGGCCTGAGCGGCGCTGATGCGCTGGTTGAGCGGCCAGGGCAGCATGGCATCGGCCGCGCGGCCGAATTCGTCGTCGTCGAGCGTGTGGTGGGTCATGGCGGTGTCGACGATGCCGAAATAGGCGACCCCGGCGGTGGCGCCGGAGGCGGCGAGTTCGACCCGCAGCGCGCGACCCAACTGTTCCACACCGGCCTTGCTGATCATGTACGCGGACCCGCCCATACCGGGCGCGAATGCCGCACAGGAGGAGACCACCACGACGTGGCCGCGGGTGGCGACGATATCGTCGAGGGCGGGTCGGACGGTGTTGAACACACCGGTCAGATTGACGCCGATGACGCGGTCGAAATCGGCGGGATCCATCGTGCGCAGTGTGGCGGGCGTCGGGGTTATACCGGCATTGGCGATCACGAGATCGATGCGGCCGAAACGATCACGGACCGTGGTCATGGCGGCGATCATACTGTCGCGGTCGGCGACATCGGCGCGCAGCGGGATCGCCCGTGACCCCAATCGCGATGCGACAATGCCGACCTTGGCCTCGTCCAGGTCGAGCATGACGACCCGCGCGCGGCGGCGGTGCAGGATCTTCGCCAGTTCGGCACCGATGCCGCGTCCGGCGCCGGTGATCACCACGACCTTGTCGGCAATGTCGAAGGTGTCATTGGTCGGCAACAGCCGCAGCAGGTTCATGATGCCTCGATCAGGTAGTCGTCGGAATCGAATCGCTTGGTGCGCCTGGCATATTCGAAACTCCAGTTCGGATACAACCCGGCATTGTGATGGCCGTCGGCGGTCTGGTAGTAGCTACGGCAGCCGCCGGTGACCCACACCGTATCGCGGCTGCGCTGCTCCATCTCATCGACGAAGTTCCGCTGCACCTGCGGTCGGACCTCGATGCGGCGAAGTCCGTTGTCGCGCATATTCTTTACCGCGTCCACGATATAGCGGATCTGGGCCTCGATCATGAAGATCGCCGACTGGTTCCCGGCCGCGCCGAACGGCCCGAGGGTGGTGAAGAAGTTCGGAAATCCGGTGACGCTGGTACCGAGATAGCTGCGTGGACGTTCGCGATACAGCTGTGCGAGTGTGCGCCCCGCGGTGTCGTGGATGGCCTCGAATATCCGTGGTGGCACACCGAATCCGGTGCCCCAGATGATCGTGTCGACCTGGTGTTCGGTGCCGTCCACGGTGACGATCGATCGCGGCCGGATCTCGGCGATTCCGGCGGTCTCCACCTCGACATTGGGCTTGGACAGCGCGGGGTAGTAGGCGTCGGAGAAGATCGCGCGTTTGCAGCCGATCATGTAGTCGGGCGTGAGCTTGCGGCGCAGTCGCGGATCGGGAACCTGCCGACGCAGCTGCAATCGGCCCAGTGCTTCGAACGGATGACGGAACCGTTTGTCCACGAACCCGACCAGGCCGAACCCCTCGATGCCGGTGAAGTACGCGGCGCGGATCGTCTTGCCCAGCATGGGCATCCGGCGCAAGAGCAGGCGCTCGACGGTGCTGGTCGCCCAATCCATGCGCGGCACGATCCACGGCGCCGAACGCTGGAACACCGTCAGTCGATCCACGATGGGCTGGATCTCCGGAATGAACTGCACCGCGGACGCGCCGGTGCCGATGACCGCGACCCGCTCACCGGTCAGATCGTGGTCGTGATCCCAGTGCAGGGAATGGAATTGGGTGCCGGTGAAATTCGGCATACCGGGCAGACTGGGGATCTGTGCCTCGCTGAACGGTCCGATCGCCGAGACCAGCACATCGGCGGTCAATGTCCCCTGTCCGGTGCGGATGCGCCACCTTCCAGCACCTTCGTCCCAAATCGCGTCGAGTACTTCTGTGTCGTATCGAACGTGTTGTGGCACAGCATATTCGATTGCGACGCCGCGCAAATAGTCGAGGATCTCCGGCTGGGTGCCGTAGCGGCGGGACCAATTCGGGTTCGGGGCGAAGGAATACGAATACAGCATCGAAGGCACGTCGCACGCACAGCCCGGGTAGGTGTTGGCGCTCCAGGTACCGCCGAGATCGGAGCCGCGTTCGAGGATGACGAAGTCGCGGAACCCGGCCTCACGCAGCTTCACCGCCAACCCGATACCGGCGAACCCGGCCCCGATCACAACGATCGGCACGTGGTCGGGTGGTGTCGTCGGCTGATCCATCTTGCACTCCTCCGGACGAGTACGCGCCCGAGCTCATGGGAATCGGTCGATTCCAATGGAATCAGATGATTCCTCTACTTTGCTCCGGGTGTCAAGGCTGAGCGGTGTTATCGCAGGTCAACGGGTCAGCTCTGGATCGCATCGCCCGGGTGCCGAAGCGGACCGCGCGTGGACGGATAGCCTGTGGAGATGCGTAGGCAGTCACCGAAGGCCGCGAGCCACGTGGACGCGTGGCTCGTGGCGCGCAGTGCGCGGGTACGCCCGACCGCCGCCGATCGGTTCCTGCGGACGCTGAGTATGAGCGCCGACCACAGTCGGTTGTGGCTGGTGGTGGCGGCGCTGATGTCGATGAGTGGTCGAGCACCGCGACGGGCGGCCGTGCGCGGGCTGGTCTCGATCGCGCTGGCCAGCTCGGTGGCGAACGGCATCGCGAAGCCGCTGTTTCCGCGCCGCCGACCACCGGATGAATCGGTGCCCTTCGTGCGACGGCTGGTGAAACCGCCGGTGTCCTCCTCGTTCCCCTCCGGTCACTCCGCCTCCGCGGCGGCCTTCGCAACCGGCGTTGCCCTCGAATCTCCCACTGCCGCGGTCATTATCGCGCCGATAGCAGTGGCCGTCGGCTATTCGCGCGTGCACATCGGTGTCCATTGGCCCTCCGATGTGATCGCAGGCGGGGCATTGGGCGCTGCGATCGCACTCGGCACCCGGCGCTGGTGGGCGCAGCGCGACGATGAGCCCGCCGAACTGGGCGCGCATGAACGAATCACCCCGATGCGCAACGGATTCGGGCTTCTGCTGGTGATCAATCCGGGTGCGGGTGTTGGCGCCGGCTCCGAACAACTGCGGTTACTACACGAAAGCCTGCCCGCCGCGGAGGTTTTGACGGTCACCGATGATCTCACCACCCAGCTCGACAAACGAGTCGGCCGCGACAAAATCGCCGCACTCGGCGTATTCGGTGGCGACGGGACGGTTTCGGCCGTCGCCGCCGCAGCGGTCCAGCATCGGCTGCCACTGGCGGTATTCGCCGGTGGCACCCTCAATCATTTCGCCCGCGATACCGGGGTGGAATGCCTCGAGGACACGGTGGCCGCGTTGGAATCGGGCGACGCGGTCCGAACCGATACCGCCGAAGTGCGATCCGACGGACTCGAGCCACGAACCTTCGTCAATACCGCCAGTCTCGGCGGCTATCCCGACTTCGTCCGCTTCCGTGAACACTGGGAGCCGCGGCTCGGCAAATGGCCCGCCGCGGGAATCGCCATGCTGCGGGTACTGCTGCGGGCCCAGCCGCTGCCGACGACCATCGACGGCACCCGCACAGCCATCTGGATGCTGTTCGTCGGCAACGGCCACTACCACCCCGCTCACCAGATCCCGATGTCGCGCCCCGCATTGCGCCACGGCACCCTCGATATCCGCTATCTGCGCGCGGACCTGCCATTTTCCCGAACCCGACTGATCTGGGCGACCCTCACCGGCACCCTCGACCGTTCCGCGACCTACGTCAACCGCCACGCCGACCGGCTGACCGTGCGCGTCGAGGACGGCCCGGTCGCCCTTGCCGCCGATGGCGAGGTCGACTACCGCGGCGACGACTTCACCTTCACCAGCCGTCCTGCGACGCTCACGCTGTTGCGCCGGGCAGAGCCGAATTGATGCCGCGCGTCACTCGGCGACCACGCGAACCGTCCGCATCGAACTGTCGGCGGCATCCGGCACCACCATTCCGGCGTGCACACCGGTGACCAGGTAGTCGATCACCGCCTCGTTCAGCCGCTCACCGGGCACCGCGACCGGAATACCGGGCGGATACGGCGTGAGCTGCTCGGCGACAATCCGTCCGGCGGCCGACTTCATCTCGATCGTATCGACCGATCCGAAGAACGCGTCGCGTGGAAGCATTGTGGTGTCGAGTTCGAGTTCTTGCGGAGCGGGGAGTCGAATCTGTTCCGGCGCTCGGATTTCCGATGCCGCCGCGCTCAGCGACAGCAGCGCGTCGAGCAACCGCCTGGTGGTGGACTCGTCATCGGCCATCGACAGTGTCGCCATGATGCGGCGATGATCGCTGAGTCCGACGTCGATGCGCGCGTTCTCGCGCAGCCAGTCGGCGCACTGATAGCCGGACAATCCGAGTTCGCTGACATCGATGAGGACCTGCATGCGGTCCAGGTCGTGCGAGGCTTCGGCGCCGAGCAGTTCGTCTTCCAGTACGTGCAATCCCGGAATATCCTCGATATCCGCACGCAACTGCCGGGCCAATTTCAGTGCGGCGCCGAGCAATTCGTGACCGTGCTCGACCATCTGGCGTCGCCAACCGTCCAACGCCGCATACACCATGACATTCGGGCTGGTGGTCATCAACAGATCTGCGCATGCCGAGAGGCGCTCGCGCTCGACGAGGTCGCCCTGCATATGGAAGACCGAACCCTGCTCGAATCCACTGCCCATCTTGTGCACGCTGACCACACAGACATCCGCACCGGCATCCATTGCCCACGTTGGCAATTCCTCATGGAACGGCAGATGTGCACCCCACGCCTCATCGACGATGAGCGGTTTGCCGCGCTCATGGCACACCTCGGCGATACCCCGGATATCGGCGCAGGTCCCGTACGGACTCGGGCTGACGATCAACGCCCCCGCCGCATCCGGATAGCGCTCCCAGGTTTCGCGGATCTGCTCGGGTGACGGCGGATGGGACAGGTGCTGCTCGGCATCCCAGCGCGGGGTGACCCAGCGCGGTTGCACACCCGAGAAGATCAAACCGGCGACGATCGACTTGTGGCTGTCGCGCGCCACCAACAGGCCCGGTGAGCCGCCCGCGACCGCCATCATCGCCGCCTTGACCGACAGTGAACTGCCACAGGTCGAGAAGAACGCGTAATCGGCGCCGACCGCGTCGGCCATCAACTCCTCGGCCCGCGCCAGATAGCCACCACTTGCCTTGCGGTCGTCGAGCCCGCTGTTGCCAAGGACATCCGAACCGAAGGTATCGGCGCCGAGGATGCGCCGCACGCGCTCGTCAGCGCCGCGGCCCTGTCGGTGGCCGGGCGGGGTAAAACCGTATCGTCCCAGCTCACGGTATTCAGCAAGGGCATCGAGTAAAGGAGCTACGGCATGATCCATATGGCCGACCTACCCAGCGGCGCAGGTAGCAAACGGCTCGGTGGTGAGTTTGCCCGTGGCGCGCTGGCCGGCCTTCGGAGGAAGATGTGTAATACCCCGCCGCAGAAATGAGGTGCACGATGGGAAAGCTGGATCAGAACGTGATCGATCTGCTGACTGCCCAGCACGAGCAGATCCGGCGCCTGCTCGAGAAGCTGAAATCGGGCCAGGACGATAAGCGGGAACTGTTCACCGAGCTGGTGCGCCTACTCGCGGTACACGAAACCGCCGAGGAGGAGGTCGTGCACGCGGTGGCGCGGCGCGCGGCCTTCGGCGCCGACGACATTATCGGGCCCAGATTGGCCGAGGAAAACGCGGTGAAGCGCGCACTGGCCGAACTGTACGACATGGGCATCGACCATCCCGATTTCGATGCCAAGCTCGCCGCGTTCGCCGATAAGGTCACCGAACATGCCGCACACGAGGAGATCGAGGAATTCCCCTTCCTGCTCAAGCAGTTCTCGGTGAACCAGCTCGAACGCTGGGCGGGAATGGTGCGCACCGCCGAGCGGCTCGCCCCGACCCGGCCGCATCCGCATGCCGGCGAGAGCGGCTTGGCGAACCTCGTCACGAGCCCGCCGCTGGCCGTATTCGACCGAGCACGGGACGCCCTGCGCGACATGCGCTCACACTGAAACTATTACTGGCAGCACCTGGATACCGCTAGCGGGATCCGGGATGATCACTCTATGGCTGATGTTGTCGACGTTCGTGCGATACGCAAGGCGCGCCGCGCCGAATTGGGCGCCTTCCTGAAGTCGCGCCGCGCCCGGATCACCCCCGACGACGTCGGCCTGCCACCCGGCCCCCGCCGCCGAACCCCTGGCCTGCGCCGCGAGGAAGTCGCACAACTCGCCGGAATAGGCATCACTTGGTACACCTGGCTAGAACAAGGTCGCGAGATCAATGTCAGTGTTCAGGTGTTGAATTCGGTTGCGCGGACGTTGTCGTTGGATGCGGCGGAGAAGGCGCATCTTTATCGACTTGCGGATGTGCCGACGGTGCCGACCGCGCACGCGGGCACCGCTCTGCCAGAAGAACTTCAGGTGATTCTCGATCATCTGGAACCTTTGCCAGGTGTGGTGCTCAGCCCGCGTTATGACGTGCTGGCGCACAATAAGTCGTATGAGGCGCTGTGCCCGGGTTTCGTCAAGGGCGAGCGTAATGTGGCCCGTCGGGTGTTTCTGACCCCGGAGTGTTGCAACACCTATCACCATAATTGGGATGACTTGCGGCGCATGGTCGGTTACCTGCGGGGTTCGTATGCGAAGAATCTCGGTGATCCGGGGTGGGAGGGTTTCATCTCTGAGTTGTGTGCTGAGAGTGAGGCTTTCGCGTCGTTGTGGGCTCGTAATGATGTGGCGGTTCCGGCGAGTCGGACGAAGCAGATCCGTAATTTGGCGGTGGGGGAGTTGGAGATGTTCTTGACGAGCAT